>QKDP01000279.1 GCA_003252055.1 Desulfobacter postgatei
GTTTTCCCAAAGTAGCTCTTTGCACCGGTTGCGTATACAATGGCCTGTGCCTCTCCTTTGCGCATGACGGATCCTGAAAAGACCGCCTGGCCCATCTGCCGCTTCACCGGCAGCGATTCCCCTGTCAGGGCGGACTGATCAACCTCCACGGACGCTTCACTCATCAGCCGTGCATCCGCAGGGACCACATCCCCGAGCCGGATTCGGATAATATCTCCGGGAACAAGGTTTCGAGAGGGCAGGGCGGTCCATTTTCCGGCTCGCTTTACCCGGGCCTTGAGGGCCAATTTGGCCTTAAGCGCAGCAATAGCATTGCCGGCCTGGAACTCCTCCCAGAACCCAATCACTGCATTGGCCAGCAGCAGGACACTAATAATGAAAAAATCCGGCCAGTGTCGGATCAGGCCCGACAGCAGGGCGGCCACTTCGATCATCCAAGGGATGGGGCCCCAGAAGAAGCTGAGAAACTTGAGAATCGGCCGCTCTTTCTTTTCTGCCAGTTCATTATATCCATAGTCTTGCAGACGGGCCTGGGCCTCTTCATCGCTTAAACCCTCCGGTGAGGTGTCCAGTTGTTTCTGCAAATCCTCTATGGATACAGTTTGATCATCATGTGAGGTTTCCCTTTTTTTTTGCATGGAAACAATCCTCTGCTGCTGTGCTACGATGATTTATCGCTGCGGCGTCGCTAGGCGCCGGGCAGCGGTATTGACTCATTCATAGTGCGTATACTCTAGGTCTCTTTTGACCAGGAACATGGAACAGGGCATTTTTCGAATCAGTTCCCGGATGTCATGACCCCTCAGCATATGTTCAAGATAACCCTGCTCATGGGCTGTCATGACCATCAGTTCAATATTTTTTTCTGAAATGAATTTTGTGATTTCCTGCACAGGCTCCCCTTGGATGACGCTTTCATGGATGGTCATCCCTTCGGTATCTTCCGTCTTGATATAATCCTGAAGGTCCTTGCGGGACTGCTCAAGCAATTTTGTATATTCGTCCTCTATAGTCTTGGCTGAAGATAGGGGCAGATTCCAGCCTTCCAGCCCAAAGGGGTTGTGCACGATATGGGTGACAAAAAGTTCTGCCCCGTAATTGCGGGCGAAAGAAACTCCCCACTGAACGGCATCAAGTGAGCGTTTGGTACACAAGCATACAACGAGAACACGTTCCGGATGTTTCATGTTTGATCTCCTTTCTTTTAAGGTTCTGTACATATAGTGGGTTTTCTACTATCTTTTTTAAATACGGGTTTGTATGTAAATTCTTCCATACCGTTATGTAGATCAGACAGGAGATATAAAAATTCCTTGTCAGTCGGTGCGTTCAACGGTTTTGCGAAAATGCGGCGGCCTCTTAATGACGGTGTTGCAAAATAATGAGATATTTTTACATTGATCAAGGGGTAAAGTCAATGCCGTTTCCTTAACAGCATTTACCCTCGCGTGCTGCCAATATTTTCAGAAATGACGGGGGATATTTTGTAATGGGACGGTCCCCCGGGCCTTGGCCATGAAAACCACTATTCATGACGCTTGCCGGTAAACACATGAATCGACCGGTCTTTCTCTTTACCGATTGCCGGATCATTCGGGGCGTTTTCATCCCAGGAAACCAGGGCTTGCGGGTCCGTTACCACGACCACCGGACATCCGGCGCGGAAGGCGGTCCGTTCCACGACACTGCCGGCATACCATTTTGCGTCCTTTTTCTTTGTGTGGGATCCCAGAATGATTATGTCGGCATTGTTCTTTTCCGCACATTTAACGAGTTCCAGATGGGGCAACGCCCCGCCCCAGATCTGATAGGCGTAATCGGTATCTTTGATCAAATCCCGGCAGAATCCGTCCAGGCGTTTTTCAGTATTTTTTCGGTCGGCTTCAGAATCTTCCCTGGTGTACTTGGGATACGGCGGCACAGGAATCATGTGAAAGGGAAGGATTTTCGACCCGAATTTTTCCGCAGTTTTCCGGGCAAAGAATAAGGCGCATTCGCAGGATACGGAAAAATCCACCCCCACCACAATTTTTTTGAATGCCGCCGAGGACACGCGAACTGCTGGATTGATAATCATCACCGGACAATTTTCCCGCATGACCACGCCTTCCACGGTGCTCCCGATCTTCCCGGCCACCCGGATGGTCCCCCTTTCAGCGGCACGTTCGGAATGGGGACCGAGGACGATCATGCCCGCGTCAAGATGCCGGGATTGACGTACAATCTCTTCCCAGGGGAATCCGCAGACCACTTTGACCTCAAAATCCATGCCCGCCGGCAATATCGCTTTATAAAAATTGAAGAGTTCTTGCTGGACAAGTTCCTGATATGACGACGAAAAATTGATCTCCTCGTCTGTTTTAAAATCCCTAACCAGGTGTCGTCTGTTTTCATGGGAGGACTCCGCTACATGGAGAATGTTGAGCTTGGCTTGATGGGTTCCGGCGATTGCCGCAGCGCTTGTCACCACCGGGTCCTCAACGCCCACAAGGTCTGTCGCTGCTAAAATATGCTTAAACATGGCTCCTCCTTTTCAAAGCATTCGGGGCAAAATTTTTGAAAGACAGGCATCCATGGATGCTTGGGTATTCACTTTTAAATGATGGCCTGTCTCTATTTTTTGAATCGGTTCAAACCGGTTCTTAAATGATTGAAAGTGGGAAATCCGCGCATCAGATACTGTGTGTCGGCCATTTCTCATGATCAATCTTTCCTGCAGAACAGGGTCCGTCACCGTGCATTCGGCAAACAGGATGCCGGCACCTAATTTTTCAGCCAGGGAAACCACTTGTTTTCGATATTTTTCCCGGCCGAAGGTGGCATCCAGCACCACGGAGTTACCTTTTAACACCTCTTTTTCTGCCAGGGACAAAAGTGTGTCATAGGTCCGGCTGGTCGCGGTTTCCGAATAAATTCCTTTTTCAAAAGGCATGTTCCCGGGATCGGTCGGTGGAGCTGGGAATATTTTTTTCCGGACCACATCCGAATTGATGGACCGGATATTCAGCGCCAGGGAAAGGGCCTGGGCCAAGGTGCTCTTTCCGGATGCCGGCATGCCGCAGATCACCCAGATCCTGGGCCTGGAGAAGCGATCGGCATACCCGTCTGAAAGGGCAAGGTATTTTTTTGTCTGCTCCAAAAGTTTATTGCGTTCCTGTTGGGAAACATCATGCTCCTGCAGGCGGATGCAATTCACCTTAAAACGGACCATGGCCCGGTAGCATTTATAAAAACTGATCAGTACGTATACCTCCGGGTCATGAGCATAGCCTGCATAAGCTGAAAGAAGTTGTTCCGCCAAAGCTGAGAATTTTAAGAATTCCATATCCATGACCAGAAAGCCCAGGTCCGCACCCACGTCCTGATACCGGAACCGGTCATTGAATTCAATACAGTCAATGATCTGAATCCCGGTATCTGTAAAATAAATATGACCGGTTCTTAAATCCCCATGGCAGTCCCGGAACCGTTTATCTTCCATGCGGCGAAAAAACAAAGGTTTTTGCCTGTCTAAAAAGGCGCCTGTCCTGGACCATACTGACTGAAAACAATCGCCGTCAAACAGGGATCCGAGCCAAGGTTGGGTCTGTTTAAAGTTTTCATCGCAGTTCTGCCGGATGGTTTCAAAGGCCGCTTCCATATCTGGGGGACTGTCGGATGTATCGGAATCATAAAATTCGGACAGCATCATTGCCAGCCGGTCAATATCCGTATTACCGATCTTTCCGGATCGCAGCAACTGTTTCATGGAACAGGTCTCAGACAGTTTGCGCATCCTTACGGCATATTCAACAACCGTCCCGTCGCCGCCCAGGTAAAAACGGTCCCCTTTTTGTGTAATTTCCGACACACCCAGGTAAACCTTATTTGTCAGCCGGCGGTTTAATGCCACCTCTCGGGTGCAAAAATGTCTGCGGTTTTCAAGGGTGGTGAAATCAAGGAACCCCAGGCTCACGGATTTTTTAATTTTATAAACAACGTCGCCTGCCAGGAACACCATGGAAATATGGGTCTCACAGACCGTTACGCTGTGAACGGGATGGGGGTAAAATTCCGGGGTCCGCATTTGTTTAAACAGAGCTTCCTGAAGAGCCGATTCTCTTATCTTCACTGGTCTGTTCCCCCTTTATAAGATTTCAAATAATTTTAATTATAGCACAAATACAGTCAAAAACAATGTCAGATGCTCTTCCCAAAAGCGCAATCGGGAAACCGGCAGGTGGGGCAGTTCCGGCACAGCCCCCCATGACAAAGGCTTGCCAGTTCCCGTTTTCCCGGACGCTCTCCGGCCATGACCCGGGGAAGCATCAGATCAAATATGGTGGTGCGGTGATACAATCCGCAGGCCGGCAGCCCCATGATAGCGGTTTTTGAGGTATAGCCTAAAAGAAACATGGCCCCGGGCAGCACAGCCGATGAGTAGTGGACTTCATCAAAACCGGCCGCCTCAATGGATTCCCGGGTGACATCATCGGGGTCCACGGACATGCCGCCGGTGGTGATGATCAGATCGGTCTCCTTGTCCATGTAATCCCGGATTTGGGCGGTGATGCGATTCCGGTCATCGGGCAGGATATTCACCTCAAGCACCTGGGCCCCCAGCCGGGCGGTTTTTTCCTCCACAATGGCCTGGAACCGGTCCTGGATCAGGCCGTCATACACCTCATTGCCGATGATGGCCAGGCGGATTTTCAACGGGTTGAACATTGAAATTGAAAAGATGGGATAGGCTGATTTTGCAAAGGTCGTTGCCTGGTCAAGCTTTTCCCGGTCAATGACCAGGGGGATGGCCCGGGTGGCTGCCAGGCTGTCGCCTTTGTTCACGGCGATATTGGTATGGATACTGGCGCACATGACATCGTCCAGCATGTTGAATTCCGTCAATGCGTCCACATTTACCCGGAACAGCCCGGGATATGCCGCATATAGCTCCAGCTTGCCTTCGCAGGGTGTGGCGGAAAATTCAACCCCCGGTCCGGCCAGGGTCGATGCAAGTTCAAACACCGCCTCATCCTCATGTACCTGGGTCTCATCGAGATCCAGCACATAGAGGTTGTTTTTCCCCATGCGCATGAGTCGACAGATGTCTCCGGCCTGGACCCGGTGTCCCCGTTTGAAGGCTGGTACCTTGGACTTGGCGGGAACGATTTCGGTCATGTCATGGGCAAGGGTCATGCCGCAGGCGTCCTGGACGGGCACGGTTTTAAAGGATGGTTGTTGGGGGTGCAGCTGTTTTTTCATGGTTGAATACCGGTTCAAATTGCTTATATATCCGGCCAGTTCCGGGGCTAATGAAACAAGTTTTTTTGCTGCTTGGGATTCGTACGCCATAAGCGTGAAATCTGAAAATTCAAAACCGGGGGCGACTGAACAGCCGACCAGCACCGTTTCCGAAATCGGCACGGCTGCCTGCCAGGTGCCTGCGGGGACAACATGGCAAAAACAGTTCTCTCGGGCTGATAACGTCACACATTGAGGCGGCGCGTCTGTTTCATCCCATAGAAATAGATGGATGCCTTCTCCCTGATAAAGATTCCAGATTTCATCTGATGTCACTTTATGAAATCGGCTGATCTCTTCGGGTTTTAATGAGAAATAGATATGGGTTAAGGCGGGTCTGGTTGTTCCGTCATCTTTAGATGTCGTGTGGGCAGATCTGAAAACTTCACGATATCTGCCCCCCTCCGGATGTTCCATGAGATCAATTGGCTCCATCTTTATAATTGGATGATTCATTTGATTGTTCCTGCATATAGGTTTTTTAAAGCTGTATTAAACCTTTTCATCCTGAAGAATCAACAATCAACTGAACCTTATGTTCGAATGATTTGCATGACTGTGAAAAATTATGTTAATCAATTCAATTGAACTTTTGCTCTAAACCGTTACACTTAAAACGAATAGACAGAATCTGCCTATAACTATATTGGCCCATTCTGTCTAATTGACTGTTGTGCTTTAAAACGGAGACGAAGAATCTTTAATGATTTGAGGTTGCCAAGCTTTCAGAAAAACAACTTTATGTTAAATTGATTCTTGCTTTTTGTTTTCCGGAACGGTTAATCTCCAATAACGTTGATCATTTAAAATGAAGTGGTTTCAGAATATTCAATATACGATATGGGAAAAAGCACCGAAATGAAACCGAAACAATTGAGTCTTTTCAATGATGACGCAGATGCTCCAAAATCAAAAAAGCAGGAAAGAAATCCTCTCCTTGGCCCGAAAAGCCTTCCTGTTGGTTACAATAAATACATTAAATCAAAAGAGTGGAAAGAAAAACGGCTGGTTGCTTTAGAAGCAGCAAACTATCAATGCTCTCGTTGTGGAAGAAAAGAGAATTTACAAGTGCATAATTTGGACTACCAGTATCTTTATAAAGAACGCCTCCATGACGTGCGTGTGCTGTGCGAGCGATGCCATAAAGGTGCCGATACTGAAAGATAATATGATACAGCCTTTGATACATATTGTTCTAAAAAATACGGTGACGATTGGGTGCTTTATCATGAAGAGCACCGTCTGGAAGATGAGTTTGATGAATGGCTTTGGAGAAAAGAAGATGAATACTGGTAAACAAAATGGGAGATTCTAATACGAACACCGATCTGTTTGCTTGAAAAAATATTGCACAACAAAACGCTGGAGAGGGACTATGCTTACTGCGCGGCCTTTCGGGAATGCCTGGTTCAGGAAAATTTAACTTTTTATCGGAAGTTTTGGGGTTTAAAAAGCCTGGCCCCTCAACTCCCCGATAGGCTCGTCCGTTGCTCAGAGCGCCGTTATACTTTTTTGTCATATTGAACAATTTAATATATTCAAATACTTGGCATTAAATAATTCAAGGGGTTAATATGCTGAAAATCGTTAACTTGCTTATATTTTTTGATTTTATAGCTTTTTTCATCATTATTACGCCATCTTGTTCATTTACAAAATACAATGACCTTAAAGCCGGCATTACAAATTCAGGTACAATATCCGATAAGAATATAAATGAAGCAAGCGGTATAGCTGTTTCCCGGATAAACAAAGATATTTTATGGATTATTAATGATAGTGGAAACAGTCCCCTGATTTATGGTGTTAATACTAAAGGTGAGCATATCAGTACAATAATGGTTAGAGATACGAAAAATAATGATTGGGAAGACTTGGCCTCTTTTGAGTACAAGGGAAAATCTTATATCCTCATTGCAGATGTTGGCGATAACAAAGCAAAAAGAGAAGAATACTATCTGCATATCATACAAGAACCGGATTTAAATAAAATTTCTAATACTGATCCTGTATCCTTAAAACCTTCCTGGAGTATTTCATTTACATACGA
>QKDP01000179.1 GCA_003252055.1 Desulfobacter postgatei
ATGCTGTTCAACATTGGCTACCAGAACATCTTCAATTTCCTTACCGGTGAGATCCCGGGCATGGATGATTCTGTTTTGGGAATGTCCGCCCTCCCGGCCCAGGGCAAAGTCATACTTTCCGTCGCCGTCCAGGTTGAACCGGGCACCTAAATCCACCAGCTCCCGAATCCTTTCCGGACCATTTTCCACCACCATGCGCACCACATCTTCGGTACAAAGTCCGTCCCCTGCAGCCAGGGTGTCTGCCACATGATTTTCAAAGGAGTCTGTCTTGCTGAATACGGAGGCAACACCGCCCTGGGCAAGTGCCGTATTGGTCTTATAAACTTTTTTCTTGGTGATAATGGTCACCCGGCCGAACCGTGCAACCTTCAAGGCATAGCTTAATCCGGCAACACCGCTGCCAATGACCAGAAAATCGGTTTCAATCATTTTTCAATACTTTTATATATTAAAGAGTGTGTTTAAAAATATAATCAGCATAAATCAGGATAACAGGGAACCTCTTTTTTTCTTGCGGGTGCTCATTCCGAAAATCAGTCCCACAATGAAAACACCGGCCCCGGAAAGCAGACCCAATTTGACCTCACTTTTGATGCTTTGTTCTAGGCTTTGAATACGTTTTTCCTGTTCCTTGGACTGTTCCAAAAACGCGTTATGTTTAGCATGGTCAGCATCCTGTTTCAGGTAACTTGCGTACGTATCTTCGAGTTGTTTATATTTCCGGGCTATTTCCGCCAGCTCCTTGTTCTGGACGTTCAGGGTTCTTACCGTTTCTTCTGCGGCGGCAAGCTCTGATGCCAGGCGTTCGTTTTCCTGTTTATACCGCTCAACCATAAGGGTTTTGGGTGATTCTTCCGTAAGAAAACGGGTCAGCACCCACCCGATTTTCCCCGCCGAATTTCTCACCATGGACCAGTCCTTGCGGTATTCCAGAATCTGCACTTCCACCCCGGGCCTAACAAAGGCTACAATTTTATAGTCGACCCCCGGCCCCGTGCGCATGGTGATCTGAGTCACCCCGGCGACATACATAGCCTTTGCATAAATGCAGGTTGTTATAGAAAAAAAGAAAAAACAAGTAAGGATCAGATGCTTTGTTCTCATTTTTTATCCTCTTTCATTAAGTTAGGTACCATTACCATTGCAACGGTCAATTATCAAGGGAAACCCTCTCGTAATTTAGGGAATTTCCTTGTGTCCCCGGAATAACAGCCATGGGCTGGCCTGGTCTATCAACACCCAGACTCAACCCACAACAAAGCACGAAAGCCACTTAACAACTTATTGGAACTTTCATATAAACCGGTTTTGACCATGGGCCTCTCTAAAAATGTGCCACGCCTTTTTCCCCCAATCCTTTGAATTTTTTACTGAACATTCAGTAAATTTTGTTGACAATACAATTTTGTCGATATAAAAAATAAAGAAATTGTAATTTTTAATTATTAGATAAAAAACTAAACGTAAAACAAGAACTCTATTGGGGCAGGCTGTTCATGGCAAATAGAAAAAACCGAAATGCAGAAACGCGGAAACCTGAAATTCTTGAAGGGTATTATCAGGTTTTAATTGAGGAGGGGTTTGAAGGCAGTTCCATCGGAAAGATTGCCCAGCACCTAAATCTCCATTCCACCCTGATCCTTCATTACTTCAAGAGCAAGGACAACCTGCAGCGCGAACTCATAGAGCTTCTGATCACCAAGTACAAGGCTGAACATATGCTGAACTTTGATTTGATAAAGGACAGCACCCGGCGGTTTGATTCGCTGATGGATCTGATTTTCAGTTTTAAATGGAACCGGACCGTGGATCCGAGTGTCCATTTTGGTTTTTATTACAAAAGTTTCAGGGATGAAGGTATCCGCAAGGTTCTCAACGACATGTTCCTCTGGTTCCGTAATTATCTGCATGACGCGTTCATCTTGTTTAACAAAGACGGCGTTATCAAGGTCATGGACGAACGCAAAGCCGCCGACTATGTCCTCACCCTGATGGAAGGCTTGGAGTTTCACGCCCATTTCTTAAATGAGGGCAAGCCTTTTGAAGATTTTGCAGATACGGCCAAAACGGCAACCATAGCGATGTTAAAAAACGGCACCTTTTAATGCGACCACAATAGTAACAGGGGTTAGGGAAAAGTCACTTCAACTTGATCACTGACCATTCGGTAAAATATTAAAGGCTCAGGTGACAACATGGAATATTGTTTGGAAGCGGTTGCGTTACACAAAAATTACGGCGAGGTGAAGGCCCTTGACAATGTAGATCTACGCATCAACCAGGGAGAACTTTTTACCCTTCTTGGACCGTCCGGCTGCGGCAAAACCACCCTTTTAAGGATTATTGCAGGTCTTGAGACCGCATCGGGCGGTAATATGTTTTTAAACGGAAGTCCCATTCTTGATATTCCGGCCAACAAACGCCCGGTGAATACAGTCTTTCAAAGTTATGCGCTTTTCCCACACCTGAAGAACTACGACAATATCGCCTTTGGCCTGCGCTCACAAAAAGTACCGGAAACACAAATTGCCCCCAGGGTGGCAAAAATGCTGGAGATGCTGGAGCTTGAAAAATTTGCAGACCGTTATCCAGACCAGCTTTCCGGCGGACAGCGACAGCGGGTCTCCATGGCTAGGGCACTGATCTGTGAGCCGGAAATTCTGCTGCTGGATGAACCCATGTCCGCCCTGGACGCCAAGTTGCGGGTACAGCTTCAGGAACAGCTTCGCCGGCTGCAGCTGCGGCTTAAGAAAAATTTCATCCTGGTCACCCATGACCAGGAAGAGGCGTTAACGGTTTCCGACCGTATTGCCGTCATGAAAGACGGGCATATCCTGCAGTGCGGCACGCCTTGGGAAATTTACAACCATCCCAACTGCCGGTTTGTTGCCGAATTCATCGGCACGGCAAATATATTTGACGTTGAACGCCAAGGCAATGTCCTTGAGTCAGATTTTGGCCAGTTTGTACCAAACACCATGCCTGAATGGAAAAAAGGCTCCCTGGTCATCCGGCCAGAAGGCATCAGGCTGCGCCCGGAAAAACCGGACCGGAACGGCATTCGGTCCCGTGTTATTGAAAGATACTACCGGGGCACCTATCAGAATATCACCCTTGAAACCGGAACCCTGCGCGTGAGAACCGCCCCCCACCGCAAAATAGAAATCGGAGATGAGATCTGGGTGGAACTGCTGCAGGAAGCCCTGGTGACTATAGACGATTGATCCTTTTTGAATATGACTGTATAAGAATTCAAGGAGTTACAGACCGGTGGAAATCATAGATAAACCAGAAATACTCTACGGTGAACTGTCAACACCAAGAAAAATAAGAACCAGAGGACTTCTGCGCATTTCTCCGGGCATGTTGTGGATCATGCTCTTTCTCTCCATACCCGCATTGTCATTGATTGTGATCAGTTTTACAACCCGGGGGGCCTACGGAGAGATCGAATGGGTCTTTACCCTGGAAAACTACAAACGGCTGGCAGGATACAGCCTGTTCGGCTGGAGCCCGGATTACCTGAAAATTCTGCTGCGCTCAATCATTGCCGGATTTATCACCACAGTGGTCTGCATCATGTTGTCCTACCCCTTAGCCTTTTTTATCTCAACACGGGACAAGGCGACCCGGTATCTGTGGCTCACGGCCCTGATCATTCCCTTCTGGACCAACCTGGTGATCCGGACCTATGCCTGGCAGATTGTTCTTGCACCGGGTCTTCCCATTGCAAAACTTGCTGCCCTGCTGCACCTTGTGCCGCCGGGAAGCCCTTTGTACCCCAGCTCCTTTGCGGTTTATATCGGCATGATCAGCGCATTTCTGCCCTTTGTGGCCCTGCCCCTGTATTCCAGCGTAGAAAAACTGGACTGGAGCCTGGTTGAGGCGGCAAACGACCTGTACTGCGGCAAATGGCGGGTGTTTCACCAGGCCATTTTACCCCAGACCCTGCCGGGACTTTCCGTGGGGGCCATTCTGACCTTTGTGCCGGCCATGGGCATGTTCCTGATCCCGGATCTTTTAGGCGGTGCCAAATATATGCTGGTGGGCAACCTGATCCAGCAGCAGTTCGGCAAAAGCCGTGACTGGCCCTTTGGGGCGGCTGTCAGTCTTGCGCTCATGTCCTTAACCCTTATTGCCCTGGTCATTTTGAACCGCAAAGGCGGAAAAATGGAGGTGGTATAATGTTCAAGCTGAATATGCGCTACAAAATTCTGGCCATTGCCACTTATGTGTTTCTTTACACGCCGTTGCTGGCCGTTATGGTCTACTCTTTTAACAAGTCGCGTTTCGGCATCCACTGGGGCGGGTTCAGCCTGGACTGGTATGTCAAACTGCTCCATGATGACCTGGTCATTGAGGCCTGTGTCAACACCGCTGTTCTGGCAGTGGTCTCCACCATAATCGCCACCATCCTCGGCACCGCCCTTGCCATGGGTTTGGCCCGCTACCCCTGGTCAAAAAAGGTGATGACCTTTTTTGACATCAACCTGTATCTGCCGGTCATCACCCCGGAAATTGTTTTTGCCGGTGCCCTTGTTGTTGCATTTACCTGCCTGCGATCCATCTCTTCCATATTTGAACCCGGACTTGTGACCATGATCATCGGACACGTCACCTTCCAGGTGGCCTTTGTAGCCCTGGTGGTCAGAAGCCGGCTTGCGTCCTTTAACAATGAGATTGAAGAGGCCTCAAGGGATCTGTATGCCTCCAACTGGTATACCTTCCGCCATGTGCTGCTGCCGCTGATGATGCCGGGCATTGTATCCGGGGCCATGCTGGCCTTAACCCTGTCCCTTGACGACTTTATCATCAGCTTTTTTACGGCCGGGCCCACCTCGGTCACCCTGCCCCTTTATATCTACGGTGAAGTACACCGGGGCATTACGCCCAAAATCCATGCCCTGTCAACCGTGGGGATTTTTATAACCATTACGCTGGTTATCCTGTCACAACGGATCTCCAGCAAAGATAACTAAACAACAAAAGGAGAGAACAATGAAAAAATTAACCTTAACCCTGTTACTGGTGCTTGCCGTGTGCCTGCAGTTCCCGGCCTCATCGTTTGCTGCGGATGAACTTCGCGTTCTGATCTGGAGTGAATATATGCCCGAAGACTTTATGGACAACTTTAAAAAAGATACCGGTATTAAAAGTCGGGTGGAGCTCTACGAGTCCACGGAAGAGCTTGTGGCCAAACTGCAAGCCGGCGGTGTCAAGCAGTATGACGTGGTTGTCCCGTCCGACTACATCATCAACACCATGATCAAGCTGAACCTGCTCCAGAAGCTTGACCATGCCAAACTGCCCAACCTGGTCAACCTGGAAGACTCTTTCAAAAACACCGCATACGATCCGGGTAATGAGTACACCGCACCCTATCAGTGGGGCACCGTGGGCATGCTTTATAATAAGGAGAAGCTGGGAGCCGATTATGTGGCATCTACGGCTCTGTTCTTTGATCCGGCCTCCCGCAAGGGTCCTGTGGTCATGATTGACTCCATCCGGGAAATGCTGGGTATTGCCCTGAAATACATGGGCAAAAGCGTGAACACCCTGGACAAAAGCGACCTCAAAGCCCTTGCCGATATGATGATCGAAACCAAGTCCAGCAAATACTTTGCCGGATTTGACGTGGGAACCGGCGGCCGTTCCAAGGTTGTTGCCGGCACGGCCATTGCCGCATTGGTTTACAATGGGGACGCCCTGCGTGCCGTGAATGACGCCCCTGATAAATTTGTCTTTGCCAATCCCAAGGAAGGCGGCGTGATCTGGGCGGACAATATGGCCATTCCTGCCGGTGCCCCCCATGTGGACTATGCCCACACATTCATCAACTGGGTGCTGGATGCCAAAAACGGTGCCGCACTGTCCAACTGGACCCAGTATGCCACCCCAAACAAGGCTGCCAAGGAATTCATCACACCTGGCGATCTGACCAACCCGGCGATTTACCCCAATGAAGAGACCATGAAGACCCTTGAGTTCATCACTGACCTTGGCAAAGACAACCGGTACTACGACGAACTGTGGACAATGATCAAAACCAGATAGTGTTTGACGCTTTCCCAGGAAATGGAGCGTGGATATTGAAAACGACCGGATGACCGGTGTGGTCCGCGACCCGGCATCACTGACCATTGTGATGCCCAGATTGACTGCCAATATCCTTTATCCTTTAATCCACCACGAAGACCACGAAGGACACAAAGTTTCATATCTTAAATCTTCGTGAACTTCGTGTTCTTCGTGGTAAAAAAGCAAGAATATATACATTAACGGCTTGCACAAATTATTTACTGATCATTCAGTAAATATACAGATGCCGGATAAAAAAACCAATTTCATATAACAGCCACAGGCTGACCTGGTTTTTCATCGTGGTTCAGCCCACAACGAAAGCTTAAAGATCGGTGTAGATTATACAGAATTTCTTATAAAAACACTTTTTACTTACGTAAGGAGAAAAGGAACAAAAATAAAATGAGCAGGGATATTACACAAGCATTTAAGGAAGCCAATAAGTATGTTGACCTGATTAAAAAAAATGATGCAGATATTACCCGGCAAGAGCGGGAGGCAGTGGCCAAAGAGACGGTGGCCAACTTCCGTAACCACGTCAACAAAGGGTTCCTCGAATACCGCAAGTCGGTCACCGAGGAAGGCAGCTTTGCCGTCACGGAGTGGACCGGCCAGGGCTCCATTTTAAAGGACATCCTTGGGCGCGAATACATTGATCTGCTCGGCGGATTCGGCCTGTACTCCTACGGCATCCGCCACCCCAAAATTATTGCTGCGGTTAAAGCCCAGCTGGACAGAAGCCCCCAGTACAGCCAGGAGATGCTGGATCCTTTGCGGGCCAAGCTTGCACAAGTCATCGGCATGCTGACCCCCGGAGAGATCCAGTACGGTTTTTTTGCCAACTCCGGCACAGAAGCGGTGGAAGGCGCCATGAAACTTGCCAAGCTCTACACCGGCAAAAAAGGATTTATTGCCATGCTCAAGGGTTTCCACGGAAAAACCCTGGGCTCGCTTTCGCTCATGGGAAAAAATGTCTTCCGCCAGCCCCTGCTGCCCCTGCTTGAAGGGGTGCAGCATGCGCCCTTTGGCGACTCCGATGAGGTGGAACGTCTGCTTAAGACCAGCGCACAGGTGGGCAACGGCATTGCCGCCGTCGTGGCTGAACCCATCCAGGGCGAGGCCGGTGCCATTGTTCCGCCGGATGATTTCTGGCCCCGCCTGCGCGAGCTTTGCGACCATTACGGGGTGCTTCTGATCGCTGATGAAGTCCAGACCGGATTCGGCCGTACCGGCAAAATTTT
>QKDP01000038.1 GCA_003252055.1 Desulfobacter postgatei
TTACGGTGATGAGCCCGGGGTCTCCCGGGCCTGCACCAATCAGATAAACCTTGCCCCTGGTTTGTGTCATGGGATATTAAGTGCCTCCAATATGCGTTGTCCGCCTTTATCAAGAACAAGTTTTGCCAGTTCCCGGCCTTTTTCGGCCACCTGTTCAGGGGTTGATTCAATGGTTTCTTTAATTAACGACCCGCCGTCCTCCGATGCCACCACCGCGGTGAGCATTACCCGATTTTCCCGGATTTTACCGAAACAGGCCACAGGAATATGGCAACTGCCTTCGATCTCTTTGAGAAATGCCCGTTCTCCGGTCACACAGACCCGTGTGGGGTCATGGTCCAGGAACGATAAAATATCTGCCATATCCGAGTCATTTCCCCGGGTTTCAATGCAGAGCGCGCCTTGGCCAACAGCCGGCACCATGTCGGTTTCAGCAAGGTACTCGGTGATCTCACTGCCCTGGCCTAACCGTTCAAGCCCGGCAGCCGCCAGAACAATCGCTGCATATTCACCGGATTGAAGTTTTTTAAGCCGGGTATTCAGATTGCCCCGGATGGATTTAATTTCAAGATCCGGGCGCAGGTGTTTAAGCTGGGAGCCACGGCGAAGACTGGACGTGCCGATGACCGCACCCTGGGGGTAATTTTTGAAAAGCGCCCCCTGGGCGGATATGAGTACATCAAAAGGATTGGCTCGTTCCGGTATGGCGCCGATCACCAGTCCTCTGGGCAGTTCGCCCGGCATATCCTTCATGGAGTGAACGGCCAAGTCAATGCTGCCGTCTAAAAGTGCCGCTTCAATCTCTTTGACAAAAAGGCCTTTGCCCCCCACCATGGCAAGGGGGCGGTCCGTTATCCGGTCCCCCGTGGTTTTGATGATTTTTATATCAACCCGGATGTCCGGGAATGCTTTTTCAATGTTGTCTTTTACATGGTTGGCCTGCCACAGGGCTAACGTGCTTCCCCGGGTGCCGATACAGATAGTTGATTTCATGTTCACCCGATCGTTAGGCTGCTGCTGTTACTGCTGCAGGAACTGCAATTTGTTGAGGAACAGCCGGTACAGCCGGAACTGCCTGCTGATGTGGTTGTCTGAATCTGGCCGCCGGGGCCTGTGGATTTGGAGACAAACCCGCATTTTGACATCAGTCGTGCCAGATCTTCGCTGCTGCATGTCGGGCATTTGGGGGTATCACTGCCCATCACCAGGGTTTCAAAATTTTTACCGCAGGCTTTGCAGGTATATTCATAAATCGGCATTCTTCCGCCCCTTTTTATTTGGTTTACAATTAAAAATAACACACCAATATAAGGATAGAAGGCTTATTTTTCAAGGCCATGATTCAATAATTTGTATTGCTGTCGAACCGTTTATGAAAGTTTGTAACTGCCAGGGTGGTGGATTGCTGTTTATCTGTCAAAGGGAAAGGCCTTCTGGACGTTGCGCCTGAAATCCTGTTCAGTCAGGAACTGCCAGGCAACTTGGGCAAGAATCAGGGCGGTTTTTTTCATCTGGGAAAATGCAAAGTCCGTTGCTGCTGCTTGGGCAAATTCCCTGGAGTGAATAATAATATCCGGATTGTCCTGGGTAATGTTGAAATAGGCGTGCATGGCCGGTACTTCATGGGAGACATCGCCGAAATCCGAGGAGCCCCGGGACGGCGCCGGCCATTGGGGCTGCATGCCGGCATCCCGGGCAAGCGCGAAAAAGACCTGGTTGAGCGGATCATTGGGAATGCCTGGTTTGTAAGGGTTGGGTATTTCCGAAAACTTCAGCGTTGTATCGGTCATAAGTGCAGCGCCTTTGGCAATATTTTTAAACCGGACCTGCATCAAATCAAGAAATTCAAGATCAAAATCGCGTAAATAAAACTCAGCCCGGGAGAAATCCGGGATAATATTGGGAGCCTGGCCGCCCTCCCGGATCACCCCATGTATCCGGCTGGTCTCAGTGAGTTGCTGGCGCCAGGCATCCACACCGTTGAACAGAAGCCGCAGGGCGTCCAGGGCGTTGACGCCTTTTTCCGGACAATCCGCGGCATGTGCGGTTTTTCCCGTATATGAGACCATGAACTGTCTGATACCCGACTCTCCGGCATAGGGTGATGTGGCATGGTCAGACGGGTGAGCCATAAGTACCAGATCCACATCGTTCAGCGCTCCGGCTTTGATCAGATCAATCTTTGCGCCCCGTTGCTCTTCGGCAGGGGTACCCATCACCGTAACCCTGCCGGGTAAATGGTGAAAGGCCAAAAGATTTTTCAGCACCACGCCAGCCCCCAATGCCACGCCGGAAATCAGGTTATGACCGCACCCGTGCCCTATGCCGGGAAGGGCATCGTATTCAGCCATAAAGCAGATATGGGGTCCGGTCTGGCCTGCTGTCGCATTAAAGGCCGTGGCAAGGCCCTTATAACCTGTTTCCACAGAAAATCCCCAGGCGTTCAGCAGATCCGCCTGCCAGGCACATGCCAGGGTCTCTTTTTCGGAAAGTTCCGGTGTTTCATGGATTTTTCGTACCACGGACAACAGGTCCTGTTCGTGGGCTTTCAGTATGGATCGGGTCAGTTCTTCCGGGGTGCTCATCTATCGGCATTTCTGATGGGGTGGCAATTCATAGTTAAAGTACAATTTTGTCATTGATAAAAGTAACAAAGCTTTTATTTTTTAAATCTTAAATGGATAGAATTTTCCAGGATTTGGTGAAAATGTCAAGTTGGAAAAGTGTAGGTTTTTTTAAATACTGTGGTATCCTAAGAAAATAAAAGGCTATACTGCGATTTTAATAATAAGAGATTTATTTTAATGAAATTCATATTTCTGCTGGTGCTTGCCTTTGCCGCAGGCATGCTGGCGCCGGTGCAGGCCGGAATGAATGCAAAGATCGGAAAAGCATTGAACGATCCTTTTTATGCGGCCCTTATTTCATTTGCCGTGGGTACGGCAGGTCTTTTAGCCTATGCCCTGGCGGGCAGGATGGATTTTTCAGCAATCCGTACCGTTTCCGGCGTCCACTGGAGTCTTTGGCTGGCCGGGCTTTTAGGTGCCTTTTATGTGACCGCGACCATTGTGCTTGCACCAAGGCTGGGTACCGCCCTGACCTTTAGCCTGGTGGTGGCGGGGCAACTGGTCATGGCTGTGGTCATAGACCATTTGGGTCTGTTCGGCATGCCGGTTCAGCCGGTTAACTGGCTTCGTCTTGGCGGCATTGTATTGATAGTTGGGGGGACCATGTTAATACGGTGGTTTTAGTTATTATGGTTGAGGCGGGAATAAAGGGGGTGACGTTAGAGGGTTAAAAATTGTATATTATTAATAATAGTATTGAAATAACGGGCCTTCCAGATTAGTAGAGGTAAAATGGAACGATAATAATTTGAGCCCAAATTTTGAAATATTTAACAAATTTTTTCCTGAAATTAAAATGGTGCAAATTTCAAAAAAACTGGACAAAGAAAAAACTTTTCCAAACGGAGCAGAAATCAGGCTTGCATCCAACTGGCTGTCAGAATTAAATTTTTAATATAAACGGACACACACATGGACGCCTATTCAAATATTGTCAAAAAGGTCCTTAACCAGGGCCAGGTCAAGGAGAACCGCACCGGGGTGAACACCATTGCCATTGCCGGGGCCATGTTTGAACATGACATGGCCCATGGATTTCCATTGCTGACCACCAAATACGTGCCTTTTGCCCTTGTGGCCCAGGAACTTGAATTTTTCATCAAAGGCATCACGGATAAAAACTGGCTGCGGGACAGAAACAACCATATCTGGGATGAATGGTGCTCACCGGCTAAGGTCGCCTACGGGCATGATGATGAGACCCAAAAAAAAATGATGGATGAGCGGGAACTTGGTCCAATATACGGATTCCAGTGGCGGCATTTTGGTGGTGGATATCAAGCCTGGGACAAGGCACCGGTTCCGTCCGGGGTGGACCAGCTTAAAAACCTGGTGACCACCCTGAAAACCAATCCCGATGACCGGCGCATGATCGTATCGGCCTGGAATCCCATGGATCTGCACCAGATGGCCCTGCCCCCCTGCCACTACGGGTTTCAGGTCACAGTGATCAATGGCCGGCTTAACCTGCTGTGGAACCAGAGATCCGTGGATACAGCCCTGGGGCTACCCTTTAACATTGCAAGCTATGGACTTCTTCTAACGCTCCTGGCCCTGGAATCCGGTTTTAAACCAGGCACCCTTGTGGGCTTTCTGGGGGACACCCATATTTATGAAAACCATGTGCAGGGACTGATGCAACAGCTTGAAAGAAAACCCTTTGCCCTGCCTGGTATAGAAACCACCGCTTTTACCTCTATTTTTGACTGGCAGTACAAAGATACGGTTTTAACGGACTACCTGCACCACCCGGCCATCCGGTTTGAGATTGCTGTTTAGAAAATGAAAAGCCCTGCAAGATATTAAAGTCCCCAGGGCTTTTTTATACGTACCGGAAAAAATCTGAATACCGGCCATCTGCTTATGGCTGTTTAGAGTTCTTCAATGGCTTCCTGGAGTGCAGGCATGAACTCGAGGATATCTTCCACGATACCCACATCAGCAACCTGGAAAATCGGTGCTTTGGGGTTCTTGTTCACAGCAACGATAAAGGGATTGCCCTTGATGCCGCCCATGTGCTGGAAGGAACCGGAAATACCCATGGCCAGGTAGACTTTGGGTTTAACGGTCTGGCCGGAGGTACCAACCTGGCGGGATTTTTCAAGCCATTTGGCGTCAACGATGGGGCGTGAGCAGGAAACCACAGCACCCATGGCATCAGCCAGTTCCTGGGCAACTGCAATGTTGTCCTCGTCTTCAATACCACGGCCAATGGAAACCAGAACGTCGGATTTGGTGATATCAACGTCACCGACTTCAGCTTCAACCACTTCCAGGAAAGTTCTTTTAACGGAAAGGTCACCGGCCTCACCGGATTTGTCAATCACGGAACCGGAAGCACCGCCGTCAACCGGTGCAAATGCGCCCGGGCGGATGGTGATGACGGCACCTTCCGCCGCATCGCAGGTCACATGGGTGGAAACAGCGCCGCCCAGTTCCTGGCGGACAAGTTTCAGGGTCGCTCCGTCCATGCCTTCAAAATCAACAACATCAGCAGCATAGGCTGAATCCAGTTTGATGGACAGGCCGGGAGCCAGGTCCATGCCAAAGGTGTTATGGGGTACCAGCACAATGGCGTCGGCCGGAATAATATTGGTCAGGGCTTTTCTCACGATCTCGGCATTGGGATAAGCCATGGCTGCGTTGTCAATTTTAATGACTTCAGCGTAAACTTTGGTCAGTTCGTTTGCGACCTTATCAAGGTCAGCACCGGAACCTGTGACAACAGCGGTGACTGATGCGCCGGCATCAATCTTTTTTGCAGCACCCGGGAACTCCAGCGCCACATCTTCGGCCACCCCGTTTTTAAATGGAACATATGCAAAAATCTGTGTCATGATCAAAGACCTCCTTTGGCTTTCAGCTTTTCAATCAATTTTTCAATAATTTCATCAGTGGAGCCTTCAAGCATTTCAGCACCATCGCCCAGATCAGGTACAAAATAATCCACGCGTTTGGTCTTTGCACCGGCCTCGCCTACGCTGCCGGCATCCACACCAAGGTCACCGGCACCTTTTACAGGAATCTCAACACCGGCCACCTTACGGATGCCACGGATGCCGACATAACGGGGTTCGTTGATACCGGTCTGAATGGAAAGCACGCAGGGCAGCTCAATTTCGTTCATTTCCTGGTTACCGCCTTCGATTTCCCGGCCCACTTTAATTTTTCCATCACCGGGTTCAATCTTGTTCACCAGAGAGGCATAGGGGTAATCCAGCATCGCTGCAAGCATGCCGCCAACTTGCCCTGCGCCTTCATCGGCCTGGGCACCGGTAAGAATCAGATCATAATTGCCTTTTTCAACTTCAGCTTTGAGAATGGCAGCAACACCTTTACCGTCAGATCCTTCAAAGGCATCGTCAGAAAGAAGAACGCCGTTATTGGCCCCCATGGCCATTTCACGTCGCAGGACTTCTTCATCATCGTCATTACCTACAGTTACAACCGTTACACTGCCGCCCACATTATCCACGATCTGGATGGCCTCTTCAACTGCATAATTGTCCCACTCGTTCACAGAATAAACCAGATCATCACGATCCAGGTCATTTCCGTTGGAATTGAGTTCAAATTCGTTCTCAGCAGTATCTGGAACGCGTTTGACGCACACCAAAATTTCCATTATTGCCTCCTTAAGCTTGTTTTTTGATTATACTCGATCATCGAGTTATGCTAAATGTTCCTCAATCAGTTGCGTAAAATCAAGAGCTTCCATCTCGCCCTCTTTTCCGGCCACCTTAATGGCATCCTGGATATTCACCAGACAGAAAGGACAGGCCGTGACAATAACATTGGCCCCGGCCTCGGCTGCCATATTTACCCTGAGAACCCCCATACGGGTCTCTTCTTCAGGTTCATAAAACAACATCAGGCCACCGCCGCCGCAGCAGAAGGACCGGTCACGGCTCTTTTCCAGTTCCACCCGTGTCAGACCGGCAATGGCATCCAGAGCCTGTCTCGGGGATTCATAAATACTGTTGTGACGACCCAGATAGCAGGGATCATGGTACACATATACTTTATCCCGATTTTTGCACGGTTTCATGGTCAGGGCACCGGATTTAATTTTTTCAGCCACGATTTCACTGATGTGTTTAACAGGGGGCAGGCCTGTGTAGTCATTTTTCAAAGCATTCAGGGCATGGGGGTCTGCCGTGACAATCTGCTTGACACCGGACTCAAGAATGGCTTCGGTATTCTGGGCTTTGAGTTCCTGGTAAAGCATCTCTTCACCAAACCGGATCACCTCGTTGCCGCTGTCTTTTTCGTCTTTGCCCAGGATGCCGAAGTCCACACCTGCCTTTTCAAGGATGATGGCGGTCCTGCGGGCTATTTCCTGAATATTGTCGTCATAGGAGGTGATACTGTCGACAAAGTACAGGGTATCGGCGCTGTCTTTGCCCAGATCCTTGACCGTATGGGTTTCGGCAAAGGCCTTTTCCTCGGCCCAGTCCGCGCGTTTCTTCTCCATTTTGCCATAGGGATTACCGCGTTTTTCAAGGGCTTTAAGGGGTTTTTGCAGGGACTGAGGCACCATGCCTTCATCCACCATACCACGGCGCAGGTCAACCATCTTATCAATGTACTCGATCCCCAGGGGACATTCCTGTTCACAGGCACCGCAGGTGGTACAGGACCAGATTTCATCCTCTGTATAAATGTCCTCCACCAGAAGCTTGTCGGATTTATAAA
>QKDP01000180.1 GCA_003252055.1 Desulfobacter postgatei
AACATTAAACTGCTGGAAGTTGGCTCACATTCCATGCTTTTTTTTCAGGCCCCGGAACTGGTCATAGGATATCCCAAGGTTTGCCGCGGCCTGTTTCTGGTTGAACCGGGCCGCAATCAGGGCACGGGATAAGCGGAAGCGTTCAAGGGCAAGCACTGCCTTTTTCAGCGGCAGCCCGACCAGTTCCGCCAATGGCAAAACTTCATCTTCGTTGGGGTCCAATGCCGTTTCAGTATCCCGGATTGACTTTCTATCAGCAAATAAAGAGACGGTCCGGTTTTCAGGCTGTTCGACCGATGGCGTTCCAGGCCCGGGCAAGGGGCCGAAGGGCGATACAAACGGTGAAAAATCAATCCGGGTAATGACCGGGCCGTTTGTTTTATACACAGCGCGTTCCACCACATTTTTCAATTCCCGGACATTACCGGGCCACGCGTGGGATTCAAGATCCTGGACCGCTTTTTTCCCAAATTCCGGCACCGGATCAATCCCCAGCTCAAAGGCCATGCGTCCGGCAAAATGATTGGCAAGCAGCATGACATCCCCTTTGCGCACCCGCAACGGGGGGACATAAATCACTTCAAAGGAGAGACGGTCCAGAAGATCCTGTTTAAAAAGGCCGCGCCGGGCCATTTCGGCCAGATCCACATTGGCAGTCCCCACGATGCGAACATCGGTATGGACAGGATTAACTGCCCCCACCCGTTCAAACCGGCCATATTCCACCACCCGAAGAATCTTTTCCTGGACTTCCATGGGGATATTTCCGATTTCATCCAGAAACAGAGTGCCGCCGTCGGCCTGTTCAAACCGCCCGATCCGGCGGGTACCGGCCCCGGTAAACGCACCTTTTTCATACCCGAAAAGCTCGGATTCGATCAGGGTAGCGGTTAAGGCAGCGCAGTTGAGCGTAACAAAAGGCTTTTGCCAGCGCCGGGATAAAAAATGCAGCCGTGCGCAAGCCAGTTCCTTGCCTGTGCCGCGCTCACCTAAAATCAGTACAGGCCGGTCAATGGGCGCCACCCGGGAGATCTGCTCCTGAAAACTCAAAAACGTCTCGGACTGGCCCAGGGTTTCGGACATGCTCACAGGCCCGGTGCTGTTATCCATGGAATCGGTATATGCCAACTTCGCCCCCAACTATGGTTAAATTAACCAGATTTTAGTATTTTATACCATATTTCAATCAACAGAACCACCGAAAATATTTCCACATAATGCACAACTCATTGAAATCAAAAGCAAATGAAAATGCAATGCCTTGTGGCACATTTTCTGCTCTAATTCTAATAAAGTTTAAAAAAACAACAGGAGCAAAAGAATTTAAAAAACTTAATATAAGGAGAATAACAATGGGTATTTTTACACGCTTCAGAGACATTATATCTTCAAACATTAACGCCATGCTGGACAATGCCGAAGATCCTGAAAAGATGATCAAACTCATGATCCGGGAAATGGAAGACACCCTGATTGAGCTTAAATCATCCTGTGCCGGCACCATTGCCAATCATAAAAAAGTGGAACGTTTAGGCCAAGAGGCCCGGGAAAAAGAGGCCTTCTGGAACGAAAAAGCAGAACTGGCAGTGACTAAAGGCCGCGATGACCTGGCCCGCCAGGCTTTGATGGAAAGACGCAGATTCAGCCAGCGTCTGGACGTGGTGGAAACAGAACTCGTTGACCTTTCAGCCATGGTGGATCAGTACAAAAACGATATCACGGAACTTGAAAACAAGTTGAAATCTGCCCGGGAAAAACAGCGCATGCTGGTTCAGCGGCATATCCGGGCCCAGCATAAAAAACGTGCCAGACAGGAAATCCGCCGGGCAGACTCTTCCGAAGTAATCAAGAAATTCGAAGAGATGGAAAATCATATTGAGCGCATGGAAGCTGAAGCTGATCTGGTTGATTTCAGCAGACGATCCAGCCTTGAAACCGCCTTTGATGATCTCGCAGCCGACGAGGAGATCGAAAATGAACTCAACGCATTGAAATTCTCCCAATCCGGAGCAATTAATGATACAAAACTCCCCAAATAGTGTTTGTCCGCAAATAAGAATTTTCATCCAACAAAGTAATTGAGCAAAAAGGCTATTTGTGGATGGGCACAAGAGTAACTCTGACAATTCCAAAGGAGGAATATGAGCGGCGTATTCATTGCAATCATCAGCGTCGGCGGATCAATCCTTGCCCTGATCATCCTGGGGATAATCATCATCGGCATTATCCGGGCAGCCAAAACCGGAGAGCTTTCAAAAAATGAGAAAAACGCCCGGGTCGAAGAGACAAGAATGATTCAGGACATACACAATGCCCTGCCAAAAATGGAGGAACGGATTGAAGCCCTTGAAACCATACTCATCGAACGCGGGCACCAAAACCGTTAACAGCTGTTTTCAACACGTCAGAAAGGATAAAAAATGAGATACCATAAAAACCGTTATCAGCGTGCGGGCAAAGGCATGAGGGGGCCGGGAAGATACGGCGGATTCCGTCAGAGAATGGACCGCCTGACCTCAGCCGAGGGCTTTTACCGCTCCAGACGGGGCATTATCTTCGGCGTTTGCCGGGGCTTGGCAGAACATTTCAACTTCTCGGTATTCTGGACCCGGGTTATTGTATTAATCCTGTTTTTATTCACCGGGTTCTGGCCTGTAGGCGTTCTTTATGTTATTGCAGGGCTTCTGCTTAATCCCGAGCCTGTTATTCCGCTGGAAAATGAAAGTGACGAAGAATTTTATCAGTCCTATACCCGGTCAAGATCTTCGGCTATCCAGCGGATTAAAAAAAAATTTGACAATATTGACCGCCGGATTCAGCGCATGGAAGATACGGTCACGTCAAAAGAATTTGATTTTAGGTAAAAATAGTGTTAGGCCAAGGGCAGAGCAATAAAACGCATTGTTCTTTTCCTTTTTTCGCCTGCCCGGTAACGGGCAGGCGTTTTTTTACGCTTCAGATGATTTGACGATTCGGCTGATATGGATTGAACTGCAAAAAGCAAGTTCTCAACCAATAGAAACAATCGCCTCAGGCAAAAATATCATTTGGTATATAAGGATGGGTTCCCTCTATAACCTCAACCCCGGCTTTGGCCTTAATTTTTGCAATGATGGTCTCCTTGTGCGGACAGTGGTCTGTAATGCAGGGGGCAACATGTACCTTGGTCGGTTTTTCCTCCATGGGTTTATTCCACAGATTAACCTGTGCCAGGCGGGTGACTATGGCGGAGCCGGGACAGTCTCCGCAATTAAGCATTCCTATCAATTCCGCGTCCTGATCATAGTGTTCAAATTCTCCGGCCCGACGGTTAAATCCTACCATACAGCGTGAGCAGCCAATACAAACGTCATCCATAGCCCGCTTGCAGCCGACAATCAGTATTTTTTCCATACGTCCTCCAATCATTAAAAGGTGAATAACAGGCATGGGCTGACCTGGTTTTTCACCGTGGTTCAACCCACAACGAAAGTTGAAAGATCTGCGTTAGTTACACAGACTTTCTTATAAAAAAATAGTCTGAAGGGAGGCATGAACGCCACTTTCTGTATCCACACTCTGCATCCTCAGAAATCACCAAATCAAGATCTTCAATCACATATTACAGCCGGCCCAGAAGCCCTGCCCCCTCCCGGGCAAGCCCCCAGGCAAAACAGCACAAAACAAGCCCCAACACCCTCATGATCCAGATATAGGCCGCACCGGTTAAAAAGCTGCGGATTCGGGCCACCACAAAGGCCAGGGCCAGTTTAGCGCCCACAAGCAGCAGGTAGAAGCCAGCCACAAATCCAATGGCACCCCCGGGATGAATCTGCCAGGCCTTGGACGCCAAGGGTGCCCCAACAGTGATCCAGAACAGGTAGGGGTGGGGGCTTAAAATATTTACCAGCACCCCTTTTATAAGGGATGCAGACGCCTGGCCCGGGGATTGGGGCATCTGGCCGGCAGTTCTGATGCTTGAAATGCCCATTTTCAAAACAAGGGCTGCCCCAGCAAGGGAAATAATCCCCAGTACAGGGTCGGAGCCGGACAGACAGGAGACCAAAAAAAAGGAAAGAATCAACACCGGCAAATCCGAGATCAGCGGCGCCATGGCCACACGGATACCGGCGTCCATGCCCAGGCGAATGGTTTCACTGATGACAAGAGCCAGCAAAGGACCTGGTGACAAACCTGCGGACAGGCCTAGAACCATTCCCATGAACAAATATTTTTCCATATGCCGTCCTTAGTTATTCATGCCCTAAAATTTTCAGGAAGTCAATTTCAAAAAAATCAATGTACCAGCTGTATGCCGCCCTTTCCATCACAAAGAAAGTGGATACCCAAAAATCATGCCTTGCAATCATCTGCGCTATGGTTTAATTTTTGGCCCATTATTTTGTTTCTATAGTGGTTTCTCTATAGATACGATTAGCTGCGCGGCCTGCCGCCGCCTTTTTAAAAAACCTGGAATATATAAATGAACACCGACCAGCAATTTTTAGCCCGGCTTACATGCAGACGCATTGTGGTTAAAGTGGGCTCAGGGGTGCTGACCCGGAAAAACAGCCTCAACATTGACGTCATCAGCAGCATCGCAAGGCAAATCTGCGTACTCCATGAGCGGGGCATAGAAGTAATCCTTGTCTCCTCCGGCGCCATGGCTGCGGGCGTCAAAAAAATCGGTCTGAAAAAAAGGCCGTCGGAAACCCCCAAGCGCCAGGCGGTTTCCGCCATTGGCCAGGCTGATCTGATCCGTGAATGGGAAAAGGCCATGGCACACTGTGGCCGGAAAGTGGCCCAGATTCTTCTGACCAGAGGCGACCTGTGCGACCGGGTCCGGTATTTGAATGCCAGAAACACCTTGAACACGCTTCTGGAATGGAAAGTGCTGCCCATTATCAATGAAAATGACACCGTGGCTGTGCAATCCTTGCAATTCGGGGACAATGACAACCTGGGCGCCATGATCACCATGCTTCTGCATGCTGACCTGATGATCAATCTCACCGACATCGGTGGTCTGTACAATAAAGATCCCCGGATTCATGACGATGCACAGCTTATCAGACAGGTAACAGCCATGGGCAGCGATATCGAGGCCATGGCCGGAGAGATAGCCGGGCCTTTGGGAACAGGGGGCATGGGCACCAAAATAAGTGCTGCCAAAAAGCTGACTGCAGCGGGCATTCCCATGATCATTGCCTGCGGTCTGGAACAGGATATTCTGATCAAAATTGCAGACAACAATTATACCGGCACCTATTTTGTTCCCAATGAACAAAAAGCCTCATCCAGGAAAAACTGGATCGGCCTGACCCTGCAGGCCAAGGGGAGAATCACCATAGATAAAGGAGCCCAGAAAGCCGTGGTGGAACAGGGAAAAAGCCTTTTACCGTCAGGCATTACCAGGGTAGAAGACTATTTTGAAGTAGGCGATCCCGTGGAAGTCATCACAGAGGATAAAGTGGTTCTGGGCATGGGTCTGGTCAATTACAATGCCTCGGATATATTAAAAATCATGGGCTGCAAGACCAGCCAGATCAAGAAACGTTTAGGGTTCAGGTCTTATGACGAAGTGATTCACAGAGATAATCTGATGATTACCGCCTACCCGGATGATGCCCGGTCATAATTAATGTTTGGGCGAAAAGTTGCCCAAACATGGGAGAGAGTTCATTCAGGCACTAATTATTTCGGGATAAAAATAAAGGAGAACCATTCTATGTCTTTGGAAAATCAGATCATTGAAATTGCCAAACAGGCCAGGGCAGCAGCCCGGATTATGGCGGCCCTGCCTGCACAACAAAAAAACAGGGCGCTATTTGCCATTGCCCGGCAGTTGGAAAAGAATAAAGAGGTCATCCAGGCTGAAAACGCAAAGGATGTAGCGGCGGCCCGGGAAAACGGGCTGTCCGATGCCATGATTGACCGGCTGACCATTACGGATAAGGTATTGGACGGGATGGTTGAAGGTCTCGAATATGTGGCGGGCCTGGAAGATCCTGTTGGGACATTATCAGATTCCTCCATCCGGCCAAATGGTCTTGAAATTGCCAGAATGCGCATTCCGTTGGGGGTCATCGGCATTATCTACGAATCAAGGCCCAATGTCACCGTGGATGCGGCAGGCTTGTGCCTGAAGGCCGGTAATGCCGTGATTCTGCGGGGCGGTTCCGAAGCCATTTACTCCAACCGGGCCCTGGCACGGGCCATTGAACAAGGTATTTCCACAGAAGGGCTGCCGGCCGGCGCAGTTCAAGTGATCCCCACCTCGGACCGGGCTGCCGTGGATATCATGCTCAAACAGGAAGAATATATCGATCTGATCATCCCCCGGGGCGGAGAAGGACTGATCCGCCATGTGGTGGCAGCCTCCAGCATCCCTGTGCTCAAGCATTACAAAGGGGTGTGCCACGCCTATGTGGATGATCTGGCAGACCTGGACATGGGCGTCAGCATCGTACTCAATGCCAAAGCCCAGCGGCCCGGGGTATGCAATGCCCTGGAAACCCTGCTGGTTCATGAAGGTGTGGCGCAAAAATTTTTACCCATGGCCCACAAGGCACTGGCCCATGCCGGCGTCACTCTTAAGGGGTGTCCGAAAACATGCAAAATACTGCCGGATGCAGTCCCCGCCACCGAAGCGGACTGGCCCATGGAATACCTGGATCTGATTCTGGCCGTCAAGGTGGTAAAGGACATGGATGATGCCATGTCCCATATCGCGGCCTACGGATCCAACCACACCGAAGCGATCATCACAACGGACCTGAACCGGTCCCGGCGCTTTATCCGGGAAGTGGACGCATCCCTTGTCATTGTCAACGCATCCACCCGGTTCAATGACGGGGGTGAGCTGGGCCTGGGCGCTGAGATCGGCATATCCACCTCAAAGCTGCATGCTTACGGCCCCATGGGCATAAAGGAGTTGACCACCACAAAATTTGTGGCCTGGGGGAACGGGCAGGTCAGATCCTGATCTCTTAGAGCCTGTTTGGTAATTGGGGGATCCAAGCAAAAAAGCACAGAAATAACGCCGTACGTCTTTAATGTTTCAAAAGTCGGCCGGTCGGGCTTTTGTCCGTATGAAAACAGCATTTTAAGATTGCCAAAGAGACATGAAATATGCGAAGTTGCAATACACGTATGCTGAAACGCAATGAAGAAAGGAAAAAATAAATTTGGAACAGCTTAATGATGCCCTGAAAAAACAATATAAAGGATCGAATCAATGAAAAAATGGCAATGTCCGGTATGTAATTACATTCATACAGAAGACGTCCCACCTGAAAAATGTCCGGTATGCGGTGCCGC
>QKDP01000326.1 GCA_003252055.1 Desulfobacter postgatei
AATGGGAGCATATTGAAATATGTGCCTGGAGTCGCAACGAAGAATACGGATAAAAAGACAAGCAAAATGGAGGATTTGTTTTTTTTCGCGTCCCTTAGTCCCTGATCAGGTTAAGGATCGCTTCAATATCGGCCACAGCTTTCTCCTGGCTAACCTCCTGCCATCCGTTCTCCCGGATGCGGGTCAGCTCTTTGAGAAACCTCCCCAGGGACTGGGTGTACTTTGCCGAAAGCCCAAGCCCGTCAGTCTCCTTGCCTCGAATTTCGCCACTTTCACGGCGCTGGGCCTGGACTTCGTTAAAGGCCTTGTTAATGGATTTCTCCCCGGACTGTACCTGTTCCTGGATATCGGGGCTGCCGTATTCCATGACTTTTCTGGCTTTGTCCACCTTTTGGGGGCTGACACCCAACTCTTTGGCCCTGATTTCGTTTTCCGCCTTGCGCGTGGTTTTTTGATCCTTTTCACTTTTTTTGTGCATGGCATCCAAAAGAGCCAGACACTTTACAATATCATTGTCAGACATGTTGCGCCGGTTCCGCTGGACATGAAAACTGTAAAGCAGGGCGTCATCCTCGTCCTCAAAGGATTTATATACCACCGGCACCTGATCCAGATGCATGTTTCTGGCAGCGGCAAACCGGGTGTGTCCGTCTACGACCACATTTTCCTCTTCCCAGACCACGAGGGGAAATACTGGATCAAACCCATTTCCCTCAATGTCCTGGCTTATGGCCGCCAGGGTCTCCTCCTGGATGGGGAACAGTTTGTCAAAGGGTTTCCGGGTGGTTAAGGTGTCAAGGTTTACAAGGGTTGTGCTTAATTCCATTATTTTTCCTAAAAAAAATTGAAGGCTGGCTTGGGTTAACGCTAAAGACCTAACTTCTCTTTGATGGTTTGGATACCCATCTTTTCAACAAAACGGGAGGTTCTTTGCTTGGCCGGTGCTGCTTCACAATAAAGGTCTAAAAATTTTTGGCAAAGCTCAAGGGCATTTTGCGTGGACAGCTCTTTTGCCAGCTCATCACCGATTCTGGGTTTCATGCCGGAATTACCGCCCACAAACATGCGCCATCCTTTGGGCGTGCCGATGAATCCGATGTCCCGGACGCGGGATTCTGCGCAGCTAAAGGTGCAGCCGGAAATACCCAGTTTGATTTTGGCCGGCGTTGAAACTGATCCATATTTTTCCTCAAGGATTTTGGCAAGTCCCATGGAATCCTGCTTGCCAAATTTACACCACTGTGTCCCCGGACATGCCTGGACATAGTGTCCAGCAGTTCTGAATGGCATGGCCTCGCACAAGGCGTGAATATTTTCTCTGCTGATTCCGTAAAATGCAATGCGCTGTCCCGAGGTCAGCTTCACCGCCGGCACCTCATAGACCCGGACAAGTTCAGCCATTTTTTCCAGATCCTGGGCGCTGAGTTTTCCGGAAGGAGGTGTGATGCGGGCAGCAAAGGTTTTACCGTCCCGTTGCAGGATTACACCGGGGGGAAGGGGTTTTTCTTGTGACATATATGGTCTCCGGGGATTTTTGTTACAGGTTGAGGGCTGTTGTCTTCGGCAAAACTTCGATGTAATATAATTCGATATTTATCAAATTCAAGGGCTCAGATCTCTTAGGGCCTTGTTCTGCAGGGTTGGGCTGAACTGTCTGCCCCACAGGATATCACCGGTGAATCCGTGGATAATGCTTTAATTATGTTAAGCTGATTACAAAAACTTACTCTTTTCTTTAAATTCTTCGATATCAATTTCACCATTTGCCAAACGTTTTTTCAGTATATCCAGTGCTGTCTCTTTCTGTGAAACAATTTCTGACGGGCCTGTCTGAAATATGCCACGAAAGATAAAGACCAGTAAAAACAGCAGGATTACCCAAAATAAAATCATCATCTTAAATACCTATTTGGTAGTGGGTCAAAGGAGTGGATGATACACGTATGATTCTTATCATCCTGGTGTCTTCATTATCAGATCAACTACTTTGACCCGCCACCACCTATTTAAATTTATCAATATTCAAGCGAGCCCCAAAAGACTAAATGCCGGGGTGATGTCAATCGTATACCCCGACATTGTGATCAATGTTTAGAAACAGCTACTGTATCCGTGTCCACCCATACCCATGCCGTAATTGAAATCAGGGGCTTTGTCAGAAAAAAGCTTCTGCATTTCTCTTGTATGGTCGAAACATTTTTTTTCAATTTTTGAAGACAGATCAAACAGTTCTTTTTCTAAAGTGTCTATTTTAGCCTGGTCTTTATCAGGTTTTGAATATTCCTTATTCAATTCGACACGTTTCTGATAATATTCACTTCTAAGTCCCTGAGTTTCTGAGAAAAATTTATTCATCTGGTCGTGCATCATCTGCTGATCTTTCACGGACAGATCATTCCACATGTGGCCGCCCATATGGTAGCCATTCATCATGCCGTGACCACCCATATGGTAGCCATCCATCATGCTGTAACCACCCCTGTGATAGCCGTTCATCATACCATAGCCGCCCCCCATGTGATAGCCACTGCCATGGGCAAATCCATAGCTTGCAAAACCGGTAAGAAGAAGAATGATTGCGAAAATAAAAACTTTTTTGATTGAATGATTAGTCATGTCTATAAACTCCTTTATATTTGGGTTGCTAAAATCAATGTCAACGCGTTTGTAATTGTATAGTTCAACAACTATGCCAAAACTGTATCATGCTGATATGACATGCAATGTCCATATTTTTGAAATCTTAATTAAAATCGACTGGTTAATTTTTAGCCAGTAGGCGGATAATTATTAGGCACCATTCATGGATATGATGCTGGATGACTTGATTGATATATACCCTACCAGGGCATAGTATGGAGATCACTATGAAATTGAACGATTGATCGCCTCAAGTGATATCGAATGCGGATTCAACTCCCGCCGCTTAAAATGATATTACATTGGGCGGGGCTTTTGGGCGGGGATTTGAGCGGTGTGGCGCAAAAAACAGGGTAGTATGTAGAATGTAGTTCCGCTAAAATATTGGGTTTCAGGGCATCATAAATCGTGAATCTTTGTCTGGGGGACAAGTGGTCGCTGGTTCAAATCCAGTCGTCCCGACCATTATAAATAAAGGCTCTCAGCGGTTTTGTTGAGAGCCTTTTTTTATTGTGAAACGCAAGTGGGGACCAAATTGGGGACCACTTTTGCCCCTCCTTGAACGCGGGCACCCACCCCAAAAATGGGGAGACCTCCCCAGCATCACCACGGATATGACGGCTGAATTTTCAGCTGTCATCCTGCCAACCAACCACCCCAATAATGAGGCAGTCCTTTTTGCATCCCCGTTGCAATAAGTCTGTTCAGGTAATACCCTGAGTTAAAAAGGACTCGGATGCGTTTTAAAAGAGTAGAATACCCACCTTTAAACCTGGCAGCTACCCAAGCTGCTTTGACATCTTTGATAAAGCCTTCCCGATCTGGATATAGGCTGTGTTCTGTTCAGAATGAAATAATTTTTCAGCCATGGAATTGCCCGGGCCTGCTTCCAGCGTTCAGAAAGACCAAGGCAGGTTTTTAATTTCTCGTTCTCCCTTTTCAACTTGGATGCCGTTGCCATTGCCGTGGCCTCACGCTTGCGGCTGACCTGTGCTTTGGTTGCGACGGCATGGTCACGTTCCTGAACAGCAACACGCCTCGGCTCTTACTTGTCGGCCCATGCCCTGGCAGATTCAACCGGGTCCTTAAAATTTGGTAGGGCTGGTTGCTTATAACGGTTCATCCAAAACAGGACAATTTTTTCCAGGTAATTAATATCCTCTTTGGCAACGAACATTTTGGATTCAAGTTCGGGTACGCTGATACCTTTCTGTCAGCATCCTGGCCTCACGTTTACAAAGATAATAACAAGACTGTTTCCTTTCTCTGGTGTCTTGATACACATCCTTTAATTTCTGAATGCGGTCTTCTCCGTACAGGCTAATCAATATTTTCCTGACATCACGAAGGACATGGTCTCGTCTTTTCATGGTCAGTTCCGCAATCTCAGCCTACCCTTCAAGGGCATCATCTCACATGACAGCATTGCCCCGGTCTATGTTAAACTTAGGTCGTTCAAATTGGCCCCAGGCTTCGTTTCAGACCACAGATAAGAAAAAGTCCGCACAAATGACGCACGAGCTTGCATAGAATGTTTTTTTAAAGGTTTTCCCTCTTACTTTTCATGGTGGAGCACTTCCTCACCACCGGCCACGGCAACTGGCTGCCTTGGTGGATGAAGGTGGGTGATTCCCGCACCTTTTAAATTGATTCTTGCTTTTCGTTGTCCGGAATGGTTAGTCTCCAATTAAATTGACCATATAGTTGGAAAGGAGAAAGGTGTTGGACAAGAAAGAGTACATAATCCGACAACTTGCCCGGACAAAAAACAAAAAATATGAACAGTATGTTGTTTCAAGAATTGTCCACCGTCTAAACATGGATGATGTGAAGTTTGTAACGCAACAATATGTATCAAGGCCGACTGGTAGGGCTTTGACAGATTTGTTTTTTCCGCAAATTAAGCTTCATATCGAAGTAGATGAACCGCATCACAAAAACAACATATCCGATGATCAGGTGCGGGAGGTAGACATTATTAACGCTACAGGACATTTAATTGAACGTGTTGACGTGGCGGGGTCAATTGAAGAGATAAATATGCGTGTTGATGAAATCGTTGAAATGGTGAAAGGTTTGGTTGACCGGCAAAAGAAGGTTGGGGCATTTGAACAATGGGATATTGAAAAAGAATTTATGTCTGAGACGTACATAAAAAAGGGATATATCGATGTTGATGAAAATGTGGCATTTCGAACAATCAAAGACGCATGCAATTGCTTCGGCCATGAATATCGTGGTTACCAAAAAGCCGGGGCAAACCACCCTGATCCAGAAATTCTTTTGTGGTTTCCCAAACTATACCCCAACGGTGAATGGAATAATCGAATATCGAATGACGAAGAGACGATTTTTGAAAAGAAGGAAGATCCACAAAAAGCAGAAGAACACATAAATAGACACATAAAACAAACTGGAGATGAAAAGCATAAACGGATTGTTTTCGCCAGAGTACTAGGTACCTTGGGGGACGTGCTTTATCGTTTCAAGGGACAATACAAGTTAGACAAAAACAATAGCAACGAAAAAAATGGCCTGGTTTGGAGGCGGACTTTAAAAAAAGTGAAGACTTTTTTACCGGATTCTTGCTAACAATCGCTTGCACCTGACACGTGCGACGTGCAGCCCAGCTTGCTTGCGCAACCTGGGTACATTGGCCGGCGTCACTTTCCGCACATGCAGGTGAACCTTCATGTTAGAATACACTAAATACATTATTTTAGTTAACCCAAGCTGCTTTGACATTTTTTGATAATGCCTTCCCGATCTGGATATAGGCTGTTCTGTTCAGAATGAAATAATGTTTCAACCATGGTATCGCCCTGGCCTGCTTCCAGTTCTTGGCCATACCCAGGCAAGTTCTAAGCGGTTCATTTTTCCTTTTGAATTGGCTATGTTCCCTTTGGATGTTAAAAATCAATTAAAGGTCGATGGTTAACTGCTGAAGGACTTGTCGATTGCAAAGAAAAAAGACGAAAAGCTTGTCCTGAAAGAAATTGAGTAACTGTGTGAACCTGCCTGACCCTGTCGATTTAAGCTTGCAAGAATTCTCAATTCCGAATAGATAGGGAAATTAAAAATCGGACGTTTGGAAAAATTTATTTTTCGTTCAATTCAAGCGATAGTTCCATTTAACTGAAATAATCAATTGACAGCAAAGGAAAAACGATGAAAAAAGCTCTAATGAGTGCGGTATTGGTTCTGCTGGTTTTGGCCGTTACGGGTCCTCTCCCGGCCTTAGCGGAGACAGGAAAAACGGAAATCACCAAGGAGTCCCTTAAAACACCCGAAGACATTGCCAGCTATGGCATGGGACTTGGTATGGGGAAAAACTCCCTGAAAAAGCTTCCGTTCAATCTCAACTTCGATGTGTTTATCAAGGGAATTGAAGATGGCTATTTGGATGAGGGCAAGCAATTAATGAGTGATGAAGCGCTTCAAAAGGAAATGAAGAAATTCCAAGAATCCTTGAAGGAGAAGCATCAGGAAGAAATGGAGAAAAAAGCCACCGAAAATAAAGTAAAGGGTGAAAAATTTCTTGCGGAAAATAAAAAGAAAAAGGGAGTTGTGACGCTTCCCAGCGGGCTTCAGTATAAAATTATTAAAGCGGGAACCGGCCCAACCCCCAAAGCTACCGATAAGGTTGAGGTTCACTATAAAGGGACCACCATTGATGGCGCTGAGTTTGACAGCTCCTACGCCAGAAACAAACCGGCAAGCTTTTATGTAAACCAGGTAGTCAAAGGCTGGACAGAGGCCCTCCAACTGATGAAGGTGGGAGCAAAATGGCAGCTTTTTATTCCCCCTGAATTGGGATATGGAGTGCGGGGGGCGGGAAGGAATATCGGCCCCAATGAAACGCTGCTGTTTAATGTCGAACTGCTCGGAATCGAAGCGTCCAAGGCGACTCAGAAGAAAGGGCCGGCTCCCAAAAAGAAATAAGCTATGCAACACACTGAGAATATTGATACGTTAGCGTAATTCCTAACCGGAAGTGGTAACATTTTCCAGAGTTGGTTTTGATAGAAAACTGACCGGCGCTATTGGATTTACATTGTTGCCCCTTATCGGTCTTTCGGTTTTATTGTTGAAATTCCGTTTATAGTACTGGCTTTCTATGTGTTGCAAGCAAAGCTTAATGACCGTTGTGAAATTAAGTTTTAGCGCCACTATACTCTTTTTCTAAACCGGCTCCATTTTGTGCCCATCTCCTGCTCGACCTCCGACCCCTTTGGGAAATGACTGAGCCCACCTTATTTTTGAGGTGGGCTTTTTTGCATCTCCGTTGCAATAATTCGACCTGTGCGGGTAGATTTTTGAAAATATAATGGCAGATAGTAGTAATATTAGCAATTAAACAAAAAATTATAGACAATTGATTTCCTTTTTGAGATGTAAAATTACACAACGATAAACTCTCAAAGGGGAAAAAATGTCGAAATACCAAATTAAAATCAAAGTTGAGCTTGTATAAAGTGATGAGACTGAAAATCATGAGATCAATAAAAATACCGATGGAAGCTACTCAATGGTAATAAGCGAACAAGATGCAACCAGCATTGATATGTGTGAAAAATCTGTGCTGCAAATAGCTTACCCGACAATACGCAAAGCGGTTTCTGATCATTTAAGCCAAGTTTCAAAAAAAAAGCCGAAA
>QKDP01000313.1 GCA_003252055.1 Desulfobacter postgatei
AAAAAAACAGTTCAGCAAAATATAAAAATCATGTATATTCAACATCTTTTTACGTGTAAAAATTCCAGTGTATCATTAATTTTATAAAGGGCTGACCCTGGACACCATCCGGGCGGTTTTGGAGCATGGAGTAAAAAATGGCTAAACCAAAAAAAGAAACAACATTGATGGACAAAGTCGTTGGACTTTGCAAACGCAGGGGCTTTGTATATCCGGGATCTGAAATTTACGGCGGTCTTGCCAATGCCTGGGATTTCGGTCCTTTAGGGGTGGAGCTGCTTAAAAATCTGAAAGAGGCCTGGTGGAAAAAATTTGTCACAGAGCGCATTGATATGGTGGGCCTGGATGCCGCCATACTCATGAATCCGACCGCCTGGGAAGCCTCCGGCCATGTGGGCAGTTTTTCCGATCCGTTGATGGACTGCAAAAAATGTAAATCCCGGGAACGGGCCGACAAGCTTGTGGAAAACTGGCAGCAGGACAACGGGTCTGATGAACAGCCCGCCAACTGGGCAGGGGAAAAGACCCCGCCCCAGGATATGCTGGATTTTATCAATGCCAAAAATATCACCTGTCCCCAGTGCGGCAGCCTTGACTGGACCCTGCCCAAGGCCTTTAACCTGATGTTTAAAACCCAGCAGGGTGTGGTTGAAGGCGAAGGAAAAGACATCTATCTGCGTCCTGAAACCGCCCAGGGTATTTTTGTCAATTTTAAAAATGTCCATACCACCTCACGCAAAAAGATCCCCTTTGGCATTGCCCAGATCGGCAAGGCATTCAGGAACGAAATTACACCGGGCAACTTTGTATTCAGGACCCGTGAATTTGAGCAGATGGAAATTGAATATTTCTGTAAACCCGGTACCGAGCTTGAATTCCATGACTTCTGGAAAAAATTCTGCATGGATTGGTACCTGGGCCTGGGCGTTACCCCGGACAATCTTAGATTCCGCGACCATGACCAGGCGGAATTATCCCATTACTCCAATGCCACGTCCGATATTGAATACCAATATCCCTTTGGCTGGGGAGAATTGTGCGGCATTGCTTCCCGGACCAACTATGACTTAAGCCAGCACATGACGTACTCATCCAAGGATCTGCAATATTTTGACGAGGCTGCCAGGGAAAAGTACATCCCCTTTGTCATTGAACCCTCCCTGGGAGTTCAGCGCTCCGCCCTGGTATTTTTGTGCGACGCCTATGAAGAAGAAGAGATTAAAGAAGATGATACCCGGGTGGTGCTGCATCTTCACAACCAGTTGGCCCCTGTGAAAATTGCAGTGTTGCCCCTGGCCAAAAAAATTGCCGACAATTCAAAACCTGTCTTTGACACCCTGGTACAGAAACTGGGGCTGAACATTGATTTTGACGTCCAGGGCAGCATCGGCAAGCGCTACCGCCGCCAGGACGAGGCCGGCACCCCCTACTGCATCACCTTTGATTATGAATCCCTTGACGACAATGCCGTCACCATCCGGGAGCGGGATTCCATGGATCAGCAGCGCATGAAGATAGATGAACTGGTTCCCTTTTTCCGGGAAAAATTTACCTATTAACGGGGAAATTATGACACTGTATTCATATAAAAATATTGTGCCGGACATCCACGACTCTGTTTTTATCGCACCTGGTGCCAAAATCATAGGTGATGTGCAGATCGGCCGGGATTCTTCGGTCTGGTTTCAAACGGTACTCAGGGGAGATGTAGCTGAAATCCGCATTGGTGAACGCACAAATATTCAGGATCTTTGCATGGGCCATGTGGCCAGGAATACCCCTTTGATTATCGGCAACGGCGTCACCATCGGCCACAACTGCTGTGTCCACGGCACCACCATTGGGGACGGCTGCCTGATCGGCATGGGCGCCGTTCTCTTAAACAAAAGCGTGATAGGGGAAGGCTGCGTCATTGCAGCCGGTGCCGTTGTCCTGGAAAATACAAAAATTCCACCGTATTCACTTGTTACAGGGTCTCCGGGCAAGGTAAAAAAAGTTTATGAAAACCAAGAACAGATTGATCAGATGCTGAAAAGAGCCGCTGATAACTATCTGGGACACGCAAGGGAATATAGTTCCAGCGATCTGTTTTGTGAAATTAAAAAATAGAATGATACCCCCCTGTCCCGAAAAGGACAGGGGGGTTTTTTTATCGGTTCCTCGCTGCTGTTTCCAACCCTATCTGGTTGTTATCAAACCCCATGGCCCGACCCAGCAATTGGGTAAGGAATGTGACTGGTAAGGCTGCTCCCGGTTTCATAAGGCCCCGGCCGTATTCAAATTGCAGGCGGCAACAATTGCATGCCACGCAGATTATATCCGCCCCTTCCTGTTTTGCGGTTTCATATTTCTGCAGGATCATTCTCTGTGACAGATTGTTGTTTTTGTCCTTCTGGGGATGACCGCAGCACTCCAGGCGCTTGGGCCAGATTATGGGTTCGGCCCCGGTCAGTGCGATAATCCGTTCAAATATTGTTGGTGCATTGGGTTGGTCATCAAACCCGGTGATGTTTGAGGGGCGTAAACCATGACAGCCGTAGCTCGCGGCCACTTTTACCCCTTTAAGGGGATTGGTGATGCTTTGCCGGATATCGTCCTTTTTGATTTCCCGGTCCAGGAAGGTCAGCGTATGATGGATTTTAACGCCTCCGTCATAATACACGAGCCCTTCCTTTTTCAGTATCTGATTTATCATGCCCTTTTTGTCGGGATTATTTTTTAAATAATATTCTGCCTGTTTAAGGTTGCCGAAACAGCACGTACACAGGGCCAGTACAGGCAGATTCCTGGCCTGGGCCATGGCCAGATTTCGTGCGGACAGCAAAAGGGAGGCATCCAGATTTGTTTCCTTAACAGGGTATCCGCAACAGCCAAAATCAAGTTCTTCCAGCTCAACATTGAGCCTGGATAAAATTGTTTTGGCTGATTTTGGGTGCTGGGGAACGTCAAATCCGGTTCTGCATCCTGAAAATAGTGCGTATTTCATATTTTAAATTCCTGGTGGTGTTCCATGTTTTTAAGATGATAAAAAATTTCCGTAATCCTGACACCCTGGGGACAATTTTCCTGGCATTTATAACAGGTCAGGCAGTCCCAGACAATGGAGCCATGCTTTGCCAGATCGGTTTGCCCCAGAACAAGGGCATGGATGACCTGGTGGGGTGCTGATCCGAACGCCTGAGGTTCTTCGCCTGTAACACCTACCACCGGGCATGTGCTGGTACAGGTCAGACAGGTATAGCATTTTGAAAACGTAGCCCCCTGGAGGGATTTTTTCAAGGATGCAACCACAGAGTTTTTTCCGGGTTTGAGCACTATAGGAGCTTTAAGTCCGGCTTTTCCAGGCTTATGTTTTTTGCGAAGTTCCCTTATCCGGATACCGGGGTCCGGAAAGAATTCCTCCTCCAGCCGCTCCCTGGTTGCCCTCCAGATATCCTGCAGGTCCAGTCCGGCAGGACAGAGCTGGGAGCATTTGTTGCACATGGTGCAGATAAAACTGCCCTGGGAAAAGGCATCCCTTGATTCCCGATCCATTGGCCGGCCCCATGCCGACTCCCGGATGCTGGTTACACGTTCCGATGGAAACACCCATTGGTTATTGAAGATTTCATATAAAGGTCCCACGGCACAATGGCTGGTGCAGGTGCCGCACTGGGTGCAGGCGGAAAGATCAAAAACTTGGCGGGTTGCCTTGTTCTCATCGCGTTCTAGGTGCTGTCCTGAAAGTCCTGAAATTATAAGGCTTACCGGGGTTGTCAGGATATGCAGGAACTTGCTGAAAGGCAGGTAGGCCAAGGCGAGAAAACAGCTTAAAAAGTGGATCGTCAGTATCAGTGCATCCAGGCGGTGCCTGTTGAAAAAACCGGCAACAGGCTTCATGGCAATGGAGACAGGATAGGATACAAAGGCCCACCTTGGGTTGGAATGGCAGGCTGCACAATTGTCTTCATTGAGGATACGTCCTTCTTCCATAAGTTCCGGTGTGACCGGGATGGTCTCCCCGGGAAACTGGACATTGAATTCTTCCTGCCAGACCGCCTTAAGCGCCGGGAGTTCTTCATCGCCCAGGGAGCCATATTCCTCCACCATGTCATAAAACACACCGGAAGAGACGATCTTGGCGGCTTCCAGGCCAAAACCGGATATCATGATGAGTGCAAGCAGGGCGATTGCCAGGTAATCGGGGTGCTTGGTGATCTGTTTTAAGCGCAAATGGGTTTTCCTGCGATATATGGCAATGGCCAGTCCCGCCATTATCATTACACCGGCCATATTCCGAAGGACCATGAAAGGCTGCAGAGTGGATTGGTAACCTGGGAAAATCACTTCGCTGACATAGCCTTCAAGGGCATGGAAAAAAAACAACCACGCAAATCCCCAGTAAATACAGATGTGCATAAACCACTTCAGGGAATCCTGGCGCATCAGCGGCAATTGAAGCACTACATCCAGAATAATCGTCTTGAAAAGATGAAAAATCCGGACAGGTGAGACCAGGATACCGAACAGGCCGGCCAAAAAAGCTTTTATTCGGCTTGCCATAGTGAATTCGGTCCGGCCCGGCCCGATGGTTAACCGGAAAAATCCAATGATTCTGTAAATGATTCCGATGAAGAATACTGCCAACGCAATATAAAAACTCCAGGTATAAAGCCTTGGACCGGTTAATAAATCATACAACGCCATTAATTATCTCCCAGTAAAATTTAGGATGATACCCAGGCACCCTGAATCCGGACGCCAAAGGATGTTACATAAATGCTACTCAAAAGGAGCACAAAATAAACCATGAGCGTATTGTAATAAATCGATATTGTCAATTATATTTTTGCAATGAAATATGTGAGTGACCCGCAATTTCGGTTCAGGGAAAAACCAACCCGGAAGATCTCTTCTTAAGTTAATGACATTGCGGTACGAATGTCAGGGTCTTTTTTGCATGGGCCTTAATGGCGGCATCTGAAAACCACCAGTACTGGACAGAACCATCCATAAAACCCGGAACCAGGTCTTTCTGGTGTGGGTGAAAGGTACGGCCTGCCACCCCACCCGGCAACACCGCCATGACCTTTTCATCATCCCCCATATCCGCCACAAAGCGCAGGGATGCACAATGGGTCACGGCATAGGGGGCGTCAAAATCATACCACCCCCGATACAGCGTCTCACCGGATCCGCCCATGGGCATAGGTCCTGTGCCAAACAAGGCCTTTAGTCGTCCTTTACGGACAAGAGGATTAACCAGTTCAAGGGTATGCAGATCCCCCCAGCGCCATTGGACAGGGTTATCGCCAAGGGCCTGGGACAACTCCCTTCGGGCGGCATGGGCAGCCCGGACAAAAAGATCAGCCATGGTTTCTGTTTTACCGGCAGTGCGGATATCATCGAAAAAAAGGCTCTCCTTTGCCAGCACAAACTGCAGGAGGCGCTCCTGCCAGTAATACCAGGAATTCAACAGGATCCAAACCTTTTGTGGACCCAGATCATCTTCAAACACAGCCAGTGCAAAATGCCGGTATATGGTTTGAAAAACCAAAGGCCCTGCCTTTTCAGGATCATCTTTAAAATCCCAATCCGCCAGAATCCGCCCCAAATCTTCTGTATCCCTGTTTGCCAGAAGAATCTGCCCCATAATCGGTGCGATGCGCCGGGCCATTACATTGCCCGTATCCCTTTGATATTGCCACATATCCAAAGGTGTCTGTTCGGCTTTTCCCGCCATGAGTTCTTTTAGCCTTTCATAACGGAATGACGGTGCAAAATAGGATGAATAATAATAGGGAAAGCCGGAATCCACGGTTTTATTGTTGCAGTTGCCGACCCATTTTTTTTCCGGGTTGATCTGCCCGGGCATCTGACCCGGGGCAATCCAGCCCAGCCAGTTGTCTGTGCCGTCTTTGACCACATGGGGAAAAATGCCCCCGTTTCTGCGCATGGGAATCCGGCCGGATGTCTGGTGGCCGATATTGCCTGAAGCGTCCGCAAATACCCAGTTAAAACAGGCCATGGCCAGGTTCTGCATGGCCTTGGAAACATCTTCGGCATTTTTTGCTGTAAGCAGATCCAGCAACCCGATGTCAGGCGTCATGGATTCAACCGGCGCAAATCGGAGCGAAAACACCTTATTGCTGTCCAGCCCCTTGAGGACCTTAGATACCACCGGTCCCCTGCGGGTGGTCCGGATATCCAGGTCTTCTGTGCGAAAGCCGCCGGGCGCCTCCTTATCTTTAATTTTCAAACGTTCTTTAATATGCCCAAAGGCAATGGAATTGGCACCCTCCAGATAATGGTCCGGATTTGCCGGGTCAACGGCTTCAATATAAAGGTCTACCATGTCACCATAATTGTTGGTGGCGGACAAAGCAATGTGCTCGGTGCGCCCCACACCCATACCCGGGATGCCGGGGATCTGAACACCAACAGCCCGGATGCCTGGGCAGATGAGTCCTGCCGGATACCAAACCCCCGGCAGCATTCTTGGATCCAGGTGGGGATCGCCGGACAGCACCGCAGACCCGGTCACGGATTTTTCCGGAGCCACGGCCCAGTTGTTACTGCCCACCCGCAGCTCCCTATCCCCGGCAAACGCCCAAAGACCCGGGTCAAACGGCAAGGCCAACGCAAGATTCTCTTCAGGCGGCATAGGAATAAAGCCTTTGTCATCAGGGTCATCCACATTGATGTTCAAAGGCAGAAGCATGGCGGTTTTTTCATATCCCAGGGTATCCAGCAGCATCTGGGAAATAATCTCCGTGGTCAAGTTGGCTGCCGTGGAATATCCCATATAAAACAGCACACCAAGACAGTCTTCCACCTGCCATAAATCCGGTTTGATCCCGGCCAGACGAAATTCCAAAGCAAGGTCATGGGGATATTTTTTTATGAAGGTATTTATGCCGTCCACATAGTGCTGGAACTGTTTTCGTAAGGCAGGATTCAATATCCAGGCCTGTTTTTTCGCCATGCGTAAAATTCCGAGGGAGCGCATGCGGATATCCAGCTCCCTGGCTTGCGCCCCTGCCAGCTCGCACACCCGTCCTTCATAATGCATCCGGGTCATCTGCATCTGGAACAGCCGATCCTGGGCCGTGACGAACCCTTGGGCAAAAAACAGGTCACCAATATTTTCAGCATGAATATATGCAATGCCGGAATCGTCCCGGGTTACGGTCACGGGATGGCTCAGGCCGGCAAGATTTAATTGTCCGGTATCCTGGTAATCATTAAACCGGGGCAGTAAGAAAAAAAGAATCACACAGCAGACTATTAGCAAAGCGATGACGACAC
>QKDP01000242.1 GCA_003252055.1 Desulfobacter postgatei
CAATTCATCCCAGCAGCTCGGGGTGATCCTGTTTGAAAAATTAGGCCTTAAAACCGTTAAAAAGACCCGGAAGAAAACCGGGTATTCCACGGATGTCCAGGTGCTCACCCAACTTGCCGACACCCATGAAATGCCTGAAAAACTGTTGCGATACAGAACCCTTGGCAAACTGAAATCCACCTATGTGGATGCCCTGTCTTCGCTGGTACACCCGGATACCGGGCGTATCCATACGTCCTTTAACCAGACCGTCACCGTCACCGGCCGCCTCTCATCGTCCAAACCCAATCTGCAGAACATTCCCATTCGCAAACCCGAAGGGAAAAAAATCCGGCAGGCCTTTATCCCGGCTGACGGCTGTACCCTTATTTCCGCGGATTATTCCCAGATTGAACTGCGGCTTCTGGCCCATTGTGCCAATGATCCCATTCTCATTGAATCCTTCCAGAACGATGAGGACATTCATACCCGTACTGCCCTGGAAGTTTTCCAGGTACTGCCCGGTCTTGTCACCGATGAGTTGCGCAGCCAGGCCAAATCCATCAACTTCGGCATCATCTATGGCATGGGCGCGTTCCGCTTAGCAAATGAGCTGGGCATCAGCCGAAAAATGGCAGGCATTTATATTGACAATTATTTCAAGCGTTACGCAGGGGTCAAAGCATTCATCGACGAGACCATCAAACAGACCCGGGACACCTGTGAGGTATCCACCCTGTTCGGCAGAAAACGCAGGCTGGATGACATCCGTTCATCCAACGCCAATTTACGAAACTTTGCCCAAAGGGCTGCCGTGAACACGCCCATCCAGGGCAGTGCAGCGGATTTAATCAAGCTTGCCATGATCAAAATGCAGACAGCCCTTACAGCTGAAAAAATGGAATCAAAAATGCTTTTATCCGTACACGATGAAATTATCTTTGAAACCCCGAAACAGGAAAAAGACAAACTCATGGCCATGGCAAAGCAGGTTATGGAAAACGTTACGCCCCTGAAAGTGCCTTTAAAAGTCAACTTTGGTGCCGGCGCCAACTGGGCCGAGGCTGAACATTAACCCCAAACAGACAAGAGGAAACACGTGAGTAAGCAGCGCATCGGACTTGTAATAAAAGATGAAGACCACGCCCAGGACAAAGCCCGGGAATTGATCCGGCATATAGGGGACAGATGCCTGGTCATTGACACCCAGGCCCAGACGCCGCCACCCATCCCCGAAGATCTGATCTGCATTGTTGTGCTTGGCGGAGACGGTACATTTTTAAGTGTGGCCCGGTATATCGGTGATTCGGACATTCCCCTGATGGGCGTCAAATTCGGTGAGGTGGGATTTCTTGCCGAAACCACGGAGGATCGTCTTTGCAAGGTGGTTGAGACGGTGTTTACAGGGGAATATTTTATCCAGGAGCGCAGCCGCCTCAATATCCGGGTGGTCCGGGACAGTCAGTGCATCGTGGACGAGGATGTGCTGAATGATGCGGTCATCAATAAGGCAGCCCTGTCAAGGCTTGCCTCCTGTGCAGTGTATCTGGATGACACCTATCTGACCACCTACCGGGCCGATGGCCTGATCGTGGCCACACCCACGGGCTCCACAGCCTATTCCCTGGCCGCAGGCGGGCCTGTGGTTCATCCCGAGGTGCCATCCACCATTCTGACCCCGATCTGTCCCTTTACCCTGACCAACCGGCCGTTGCTTATCCCGGACCATATCCGGATAGAAATCAGCCTGAAAGGCAGTCCCGAGGATATGATTCTGACCCTGGACGGCCAGGAGGGCTTTGATATGGATACCTCCCGTGACAGGATCTACATTCAAAAAAGCAACCACAGCGTAAAAATGATCTCCTTTGAACCCCACTCCTATTTCAAAGTGCTGAAGACGCGGTTGCACTGGAGCGGCGGCAGGTCTTAATGGTTTTGACTCTGTTCTCTTTAATTGTTGTAACTAATGTCCGACAATGACAAAATCGCTGTAGTAAGGCTTTAAATCTGCTGTGATAAACATTGAAATTCTAAAAAGGAAATTCCTTTAACCATCTACCGTTAGGGGCATATACTGATTGCCAATCTTAAATTTTTAATTCTCCTTTGGGGAATCAACCTGACACCGGTCCTTCTGGCCTATCTCATGGAGGAAAAATGGGATACCCCGATTGACAGGGGTATGCAGCTCAGTGATGGTAACCCTCTTCTGGGCAACCACAAAACCGTCCGGGGGGTAGTCGGGGGAATTTTGGCCGGCGGTGCCGGCGCCCTCATCCTAAACCTGCCACTATGGGGTGGGGTGTCGATCGGGATGCTTAGCATGGCCGGGGATCTTTTGAACAGCTTTATTAAACGCCGCCTGGGCAAATCCGAGGGGCAGGACTTCCCTGTCATGGACCAACTCCTGGAAGGGGCATTGCCCTTGGTAGTCTTGGTCCCCCTTGCCCAAATGTCCCTGGCCGATGTGATATTTCTTCTTCTGATTTTTGTTGCCACGGCCCATGCCGGTGCCAAGTTCCTGAACCAGGTTCTGAAAGCAGAGCCATTTGTGGGATATACTCGACGACTAAACTCCAAGACCCGGTTCCGGGAATGGCGTGGTTGTCAGACCATCGGGTATCCCTTTCATCCCATCATTAACATAGAGCGGACCCTGTATTACCACGCTTTCATGAAAACAGTGTTCAAAGGCCTGGGGCTTTATGAAAAAGGAAAACAGAACGCCTTGGATATCCATTGCAGGAAACTGGAGTTTTTTTTCCCCGACCTTCCCCCGGTCTTCGACGGGTATACGATCTTATTCATATCTGACCTTCACCTGGACTGTATGGAGGGAATTACTGAAAAGGCCAGGGAGGTCATGTATGGATTGAGTCCGGATCTCTGCATCCTTGGCGGAGATTACCGGACCGAAACCTGGGGTTCCTATTCTATAGCTTTAGAGAACATCAAAAATCTGCTTGCCGATATCTGTCCCAAAGACGGAATTTTTGCGGTCCTGGGCAATCATGACTGCCTGGAAATGGTCACCCCTCTGCGAAAAAGAGGAGTAAGGTTCCTGGTTAATGACAATGCTGCCATTGAGAGGTCAGGGGAGCGAATCTGGATCGCAGGGGTGGATGATCCGTATTACTTTGAGGGTCATGACCTTGAAGATGCATTTATTGGCATTCCGGAAAACGGTTTTTCCATCCTGGTTGCCCATACCCCGGCGATTTTCAAGGCTGCGGCAGACTTCGCTCCCAAGCTCTACCTCTGCGGCCACACTCATGCCGGCCAAGTACATATCCCCAGAATCGGACCGGTGATCACCCATGCCAGGGTGCCCCGAAAAATGGTCCATGGCCAATGGCAATTCGGTTCCATGATGGGGTATACCAGTTCAGGATTAGGCACTTCAGGCCTTCCGGTCCGGTTCGGCTGTCGGGGAGAGGTGGTCCTGATCCGTCTGAAAAGAGGGATGAAGCAACCTATTCGACCGAGAGAATAGAGAAACCTTGAGTGTCAAAATTTCGTTCATTTCTTTTCCTCTTCCTTGCTCTTGTTTACACATTGATCAGACGACTGCCGCGTTAGCCTTCTCACCGAACCCCAGAGGAACCAGCCTGCTTTATCTGATTGACTGCTGATCCGGGGCAAGACGCACCGGAACCCGAGGTTGCCGTCGCGGCACGACGGGTTGTAGTCACTCCGGTAGGCGGCCCGGCACCACTCGGCAATGTCGTCCCAACTGCCGCCGCGAACCACGCGGTACGAGCCCAATGAAGGACCGCGGGGATTCGTTTGGGGGCTGCTGTTGTAATAGTGTGAACCATAACAGTCCGAACACCATTCCCATACATTCCCCGACTGGTTGTACGTCCCGTATCCCGATGCCCCGGTTGAATATTCATATACCGGGCTGGTGGTGCCGCTTCCCTTGTTGCTCTCATTCCGGCACTTGGTTTCATCCAACTCGTTCCCCCAGGGATAAATCAACCCCCGCGGCCCGCGGGCAGCCTTCTCCCACTGGGCCTCAGTCGGCAGACTCAATCCCGCCCAGTTGCTATAGGCTGCTGCATCGTCCCAGTTTACGCACACCACCGGGTGGTCCGCGTATTCCAATGGATAAGACTTGCCTTTCCAGATAGGGGTTCCCCACGTTGCCTTATCCGGCGGACGGTGCCCCGTCTCATCCACAAAAACCTTGTACTGCCGGTTCGTCACCGCAACCACCCCGATATAGTACGTGTCCAGATGTACCTTGTGCTTTGGATTGTCGCGATTCCGCCCTCCCCCCATCTCAAACCCCCCGGCCGGAATCTGGACCAGGATGCTCCCATCTTTGGGGTTGATGACCAATCGGTTTTTCAGATCTTCCCACAACCAACGGATGAGAGGACTTGTTTCTTCTGCTTCTAAGCCGGTTATCATGCCTGACCCGACATTGGCCCATTCCACATGGTCTCTTTTTTCATCCGGTGTTATGGCGGCGTGAATCATTCGGGAAATAAGTCGCTCGGGCCAGTCGTCGCTTTTAGCTGCCTGATCAAGGCGGGCCTCATCCACCATGCCCTTTTGATTGCCAAGATACAACGACCGCATCCGGACAAAGGGGTCAGGATGGGACAATCCTTTCTTTAATTCCTTTTCGGAGGGATTTTGCTTTTCCCAGTATAAAAACAAATTTTCTGTGCTGACAGGAGGAAGCGCCCCCTCTATTACTTCGATGTGCAAGCTCATGACCGATCTCCGTTCTTCTTGGTGATAGGAATCATTCTGCATTTTCGATAGCAGAGTTGTATTTTGAGTCCCTTAACAAAAAAGGTAAAACCCTCACAACCGCAAGGTTGTGAGGGTTTTAAATTTTTATACGCCTTGCATCCGGGCAACTTTGTAGGCATACGCCCCTCTTACGAGGCGTCCAAACACGGGGTTTTAGTTCAAGCACTCATTAGTAGTTTTTATCTGCAAATTCTACCCAGCCTCCGGTTTTCACCAGGGTTTTGTCAAATTGTGAAATAGGAAATTCAAGTTTCAGTTCTTTGCCGCTGCCATCTGTTGCAGTGAGGGTCTCGTTTTCCACATCTATGCAAAGCTGAGCCTTATTGCCGGCACCCAGCTCAAACAGGGCCTGGACCTTATCTTCAGGCAGTTCAATGGCCATCATGCCGCAATTGAACATATTCTGCCTGAAAATCCGGGCAAAGCTTGGGGCAATCACCACGTTGATGCCGTTGACTTCCAATGCCCAGGGCGCATGCTCCCTGGAAGAGCCGCATCCAAAATTTTCCCGGGCTACAATCACACGGACATCTTCAAGATCTGCTTTAGGATCGAATCCATCCAGTACCAGATCTTCAAGCAGGTGGGGCTTCAAGGCGGATTTTGAAATTTCCGTCAGATATTTGGCCGGAATAATCTCGTCGGTATTGATATCTGCCCGGTCCAGGCAGAGCATTTTTCCTTCAAAGTCTTTCATAATCCCTCCCTAATTTTTAAACCGGTCAGAATGAGTGAGCACACCATGGAGAGCTGTGGCCGCAGCCGTGGCCGGGCTCACAAGATGAACCATTCCGCCTTTGCCCATTCGTCCGTTAAAATTTCTGTTGGTGGTGGACGCAGCCACCTCTCCTTCGGCCAGAACCCCGTTGCTCATCCCAAGACAGGCCCCGCAGGTGGGATTGGTCACGCAGAATCCTGCATCCATAAAAATTTTAATCAGTCCTTCATCCAGTGCCGCACTGAAAATATCCGGCGTGGCCGGAGATACAATGGCCCGGACCCCGGGTTTGATTTTTTTGCCTGCCACCTCGGCGGCTGCCTCACGAAGGTCTTCCAGGCGCCCATTGGTACAGGAACCGATGTAAACCTGATCCACGCGGGTATCCGCCATCTGGGACACCGGTTTAACATTGTCCGGCTTAAATCCAAAGGTTGCCAAAGGTTCAAGGGTGCTGACATCAATGGTCTTTGTCTTTGCATAAACAGCATCCGGATCGGAACAGAACTGGGAATATTGTGCCAGGGCGTCCTCGGGGGCCTGGAACTCATCCTTTATAAAAGGCCACAGATACTGAACCGTTGTCATATCCGGCTGACAAAGCCCTGAGGTGGCACCGGCTTCCACGGCCATATTGGCAAGAGTCATGCGCTGGTCCATGCCCATGCCATCCACCAAAGGTCCGGTGAACTCAATGACCATGTTGGTCGCCCCGTTCACTGAAATCTGACGAATCACTTCAAGAATGATATCCTTGGCATATACGCCCGGCCGAAGGGTCCCGGTAATTTCAATTTTAAAGGTTTCCGGCTGTTTAAAGGTACACACACCCTTTAAAATACCCACTTCCAGATCGGTGGTGCCCACGCCCGCGGCAAAGGCACCGAATGCCCCGTGGGTACAGGTATGGGAATCACCCATAATCACGGTGAATCCGGGACGGACAAATCCTTTTTCAGGAAACAAAGCATGACATACCCCGTTCTGACCGATATCAAAAAAATCTTTTATATTGTGACGCAAGGCCCACTCCCGCAAAATTTTTCCCTGCATGGCGGTTTTGGAATCTTTGGCCGGTGAAACATGGTCAATCACCGCCTTGATTTTATCCGGATCAAACACCCGGTCTTTTCCCCTTGCAACCAGATCCTGGATCGCAGTCGGGGTGGTAATTTCATGACAGAAAACCCGATCCAGGCGCAGCACATTGACATCCCCGAAGGGTTTGTCCACCAAGTGGGTGTCAAAAATTTTTTCAGCAATTGTTTTTCCCATGGCACTCTCCATTACTTGTTATTTCCTACACCAAAATAATCTTCGCCATCCGCCGGCGTGACAATCCAGTAGGCCTGAAACAGATCGTCACCCGCATTTTTAATCACATGGGGTATCTGTGACGAAAAAGAGAGGGCATCTCCGTCACGGATATCGTAGGCATCTCCGCCGTAAATCAACTGACCAACCCCGTTAACCACAATCCCCAGTTCCCGGCCAAGATGTCCGTCATCCTCATCCCCCCGCTGCTGTCCCGGTGCAAGTTCAAGAAAAAAGGCGGTAAAGGAGTGGTTGCCTTTGGACTGGCTGTATCCGCTCAGGGTTTCATATTTAAAGCCCTTGCGCTGGTAAACCCGGCGCTGGTCCTTTTTTATAATCTCCACCCGGTTCATGGTCTCATAATCTTTAAAAAACTTCTCCGGAGAGACCCCGTAAACTTCCAGCAATTCCAGCAGGGTATCCAGGGACGGGGATATGCGG
>QKDP01000056.1 GCA_003252055.1 Desulfobacter postgatei
AAAAAGGCAAATTTGAGATATTGAATATCCTTTGTTTTTTGGTTAATCACCTTTTTTACCCAAAACTTTGGATCTTCAATTCCGAAGCGTTGCTCCTTGGCATGGCCGATCACCTTATAGGCCTGACCGTTCATATGGAGGATATCCCCGCTGTCTATGGCATAAAAATTACTGACATCCTGGATCAATGATTTTTCCATATAATTTGCCTCGTTGGTTTACTCCAGATTTAATCAATGGAATCTATGGGGCAAATTGTTCATAGCCACCTTAAACTGGGCAATCACATTTTTAAGGCCGTTGTTTTCAATCACCACCCCCAGATGCTCAAGCAAAACGGACAAAGACTCCAGATCCTGTTCATTGATGGCAATGACCTCATTATGATACATGCGCACCACCCCTGTAACCGTATTCCTGGATTTAATGGGTATTGAGAGCATGGATACGATATTTTCCGTTTCCGCCTGCTTTGGATACTGGACCCTGGGATCGGTCTGCATATCTTTTATGAAAACAGGCTCCCCCTTTGCAAGGGCGCAGTCTTTTTCATCAATAAAGACAGGGCCTTTTTCCAGGTATTCACGGCTCATGCCGTAACTGCTCGCCTTAAAAAGCTGATTTTCTTTTTCATCCAAAACAAAGGTGCAGCAGCCTTTGATTTTAAATGTTCTGGCGATCCCTTCCGTGATGTGCGCCAACAAAAGTTTCAGATCATCATAGGTTGAAATTGCATGGCTGATGGACCTGAATTGTTCCAGATTATACTTACGTTCCACTGGTTTGGTCATTTCAAACCTCCCTGTTTAAACAAGATTCGGACGGCTTTTTAAGGCAGGCCGGTTGGGAACAACTAAAGTCAAATCTCGCTTCGGGCCGGTCGGTCGGCTAATTTTATAATTGGGACGAAAACCACTTCGTTGAATGAAGTTATTATATTAAAAAATAAAAACCCATGTCAATGATTCATTCAAATGCTGAACCTAATTAAAATTGCCTTATGATTTTCCCGGTTTCAGTGCGCTTGAATGGTTTTTTAAACACAATTTTTTTCGGCCGTTCGTAGCGGTCTAGGTACTGGACGAACAGTTGTGCCACGCTTTTTTCAAGGAGGTTGTCAGGCATTGCTTCAATGACCAGTACCATGCGGCAGCCAAGGGTCTTATCGGGCAGGGAGCCGATGAAAAAAGGCTGTTCAATGGCACTCTCCAATTTTTTTTCAATGGTTTCAGGAAAATATTTAATGCCGCCTGAAATGATCACATTATCGGCCCGGCCCAGAATACGAAAAGTAACACTGTCAATACGTTCTGCCAGGTCGTTGGTGATAAGGGGTGCCCCGGACACATCAGATTTATTCAGGCCCGGCATCTCAATGGCAAGGCACCCATTTGGGGAGAGGTCCACCGAAATATCATCCAGACAGTGGAAAAGACCAGATGCATCCGGCCCATTGATCCGACGAAGGGCAATGTGGGTGGCGGTTTCGGTCATGCCGTAGCTTGCAAAACAGGCCGTAGGCACGGTTTGAAGTCCGGTTTCAAGGGTTGCCGGAAGAGCGGAGCCGCCGATGAGTAAAGCCCCAAGTCCCTCGAACCGTTCCGGGTATGCCAGAAGCTTTGTGACCTGGTTGGGCACCATGGCGGCGAACCGGAAGGGGGTGTCCGGGCACTGGGCCAGGAAGGCGAAATCATCGGTGGGTTCTGCGGTGCACAGATCAAGCCGGCCCAAAAGTGCCCTGACCACCATAAGTTTCCCTGCGATGTACTTTAAGGGCAGGCATAGCAGAATGCGCTGCCCGGATTTGAGTTCAAAAAATTCAAGGGTGCGCATGGCGCTTTGGGCCACAAACTTTTTATCCAGCAAAATGGTCTTGGGCACCCCTGTGCTGCCCGAGGTGTGGACGGCGATGAAGTTTTGCGGCCCATACCATTGGACCAGAAAATCAATCACATCGGATTCAATGCCCGGGGGACATACCTGGCGGTCTTCTTGCAAAAGCGTTTTCACCCGGTGCACTGTACCGTTGATGCACAGGGTATCAGGAAAAATATCCACAGCCTTAAAAAATCCCCGGAAAGATAAACCGTTTGCCCGGATCAAAAAAGAGTTGTTCCCCTTGGATCTCCAGGGGGGAGGCCATATTATTGGTGAATAACTGCCCCGTACCAAGACCCTGGTGCAGATGGGGCTGCTTCAGAAAAGTCCACTGGGCAATGGCATTTAAACCCAGGTTGGACTCAAGGTAGGAGGTGACCCACCAGCCGATCCCTCTGGCATCGGCCAGCTCAATCCATTCGTCGCACCCTTTCATCCCGCCGTGCAGGCTGGGTTTCAGCACCAGGTAATGGGGGGCAAGGGTGTCCAGCAGACGGATTTTTTCTTCACGTTCCGTAATCCCGATGAGTTCCTCATCAAAGGCAATGTCCAGGGGGGACTGCCGGCACACCCCGGCCATGTGCTGCCACTGTCCTTTGGCGATGGGCTGCTCAATGGAATGGATGTCCAGTTCTGCCAACTGATCAAGCCGCTCCAGAACCTCGTCCGGGGAAAAGCCGCCATTGGCATCCACCCGTAAAATGATGTCGTCGGCACTGTATTCAGACCTGATGCTTTTAAGGATGGCAAGCTCTTCATCAAACTGAAGCGCCCCGATTTTAAGCTTAATGCACCGCCACCCCAAATCCAGTTTCTGCCGGACCTGTTCTTTCATGAACGAGGGTTCCCCCATCCAGATCAATCCATTGATGCAGATGCCTTTGTCACCCCGGGTGAAGCTGGAAGGAAAAAGAATCTGCGTGCCGGTCTGTTCCAGATCCTTAAGAGCGGTTTCCACGGCAAACCATACCGAAGAGGGTATACCGGGCCGATCCGCCTGGACACAAAAACCATCCGGGTCTGAGGCAAGGGCGACAAGATTCTGTTCCACTTCAGGGATGGTTTCAGCACTCAACCCCGGCAAGGGCGCGCACTCCCCCACCCCGGCCCTGCCCTCCTTTTCCAGCACAAGGTACCAGATCCGGCGGTGGTTCAGCACCCCCCGGGACGTACCGGCCGGCCGTTTAAACTGTAAATCATGTTCAATAACGCGTGCTTTCATTCCTTGAACCTATTCAAATCATGGGAACTTCGGAAATTTATTGAAATCCGGTTTCCTTTTCTCAAGAAATGCATTTTTGCCTTCCTGGGCCTCCTGGGTGAGGTAATACAGAAGCGTGGCGTTACCGGCAAACTCCTGGAGCCCCACCTGGCCGTCAAGCTCGGCATTGAGGCCCAGTTTGATCATACGAAGGGCCAAAGGACTGTGTTCCTGCATTTTCATGGCCCAGGCCACGGTCTCATCCTCAAGCTGATCCAGGGGCACCACTTTATTGACCAAACCCATCTCCAGGGCCTCGGCAGCCGTATACTGACGGCACATGAACCAGATCTCCCGGGCTTTTTTCTGTCCTATAGTGCTGGCCAAATAGGAGGAACCTAATCCTGCATCAAAACTGCCCACCTTGGGGCCGGTCTGGCCAAAGATGGCGTTTTCGCTGGCTATGGTGATGTCGCACACCACATGCAGCACATGGCCGCCGCCGATGGCAAAACCGTTGACCATGGCAATCACGGGCTTGGGCATAGACCGGATCTGTTTCTGGACTTCCAGGATATTCAGCCTTGGGGTGCCGTCCTTGTCAATGTACCCCCCCTCCCCTTTCACATTCTGGTCGCCGCCGGCACAAAAGGCCGTATCCCCTGCCCCGGTCAGGACAATCACATTGATACGCTGATCCTCCCGGCAGATGCGTAAAGATTCGCTGATCTCATGGACGGTGGTGGGCCGAAAGGCGTTGCGGTAGCGTTCACGGTTGATGGTAATCTTGCCGATGCCCTCAAAATATTCAAAAAAGATATCTTCAAACTCTTTGATGGGTTCCCACTGGCGTATTGTTGTCATATATCAATCTCCGTTTATAGTTAGTGCTTTTTTAAGTTCTGTAAAAAGCCCCTTAAATACCTTTGTATTGATCTGGGCATTCGTAAACACCTCTAAAAGGGTGGGGGCAATCCGGCCAGGATTATAGAGGTCGCCAAGGGCCTTGTCCAACTGGGAATGTGAGTCAGCCTGCAGATAATCAAGGCCGAATGCCGATGCAAGGCCTTTGGCCTTTGCTTTGTGGCCGGCAAAAAAATAATTCTGAAACACCGCTTGATTATCCTCCCCGGTGCGGCCGGCAAGCTCTTCCACAAAACTGAAAATATTGCCGCCGCCGTTGTTGAGCAGAATAATCCTTACATTTTCCCCCAGGTATTTATTCCACAATCCATTGGAATCGTAAAAAAAAGAGAGATCCCCCAGGATAAGCGTGTTTATCTGGGAACTGCATGAGGCATACCCCACCGCCGTTGAAACAGAGCCGTCAATACCGCTGGTTCCCCGGTTGCCAAGCCAGATAACACCCTTGATGTTGAATTGGGTACCGGGATTTAACACAGCATATCTTACGGTGGAGCTGTTGCCAAGGTGTAGGACAGAATCTTCAGGCACTGCCTTCAATGCACAGGCACACGTCGTAAAATCACTAAAAGGGGCCTGGGCCAGATAAAGTTTATAAATTTGCAGGACCTCTTGTTCCCGGTTTTTCCAAATTCCGGCATAATCTTTCGATAATTTCTGGATCTGCATTCCGGCCATTTGCTCAAAAAACCGTTCCGGGGACATGGCACACACCCTGGTCAATGCCTGGTAGGTGTCCATATGCCCGCCGCCGGCATCCACATGAATGTGCCTATCCGGTTTGTAAGTTCTTAAGAATTGCCGGATTCGCTTGGATACAAAGTGCCGGCCAAAGGTAATCAGCAAATCAGGCTGAAAAACAGCTGCATCATCATGGGATATGGATCCAAGCACCAATTCCGGACAGGCACAGCAGCAATCAGAAGGCATCGAAAGATTGGCAAGGTACTCGGCGGCAACCACGGCACCGGTTTTTTCCACAAACAGGGTCAATGCGCGGCTAAGTGCTGCATTGGCCGAGGACTGGCCTGCCAGTACAAGTATTTTATCTGCCCGGTCGATCTCTTCGGCCACCCCGGCCAAAGCCGTTTCGGCAAGATTTGTCCGTGTATCCGCAGCCCCAATCACTTTAACCTCAGGCAGTTGAGCATCCACAGTCCGGTGCAAAGGCTCTTCAAGGGGGATGTTGATATGTACGGGTCCCGGCGCATCAGACACGGCCGTATTAAGTATATCGTTGATCAGACGGGCACCAGACCACAACTGATTGTCCGACTCTTCCAAGGGCAGTGAGCACGATTGCTTTATAAAATTGCGGTATAGTTCCTTTTGATGGATGCACTGGTTTTCCAGCTGGTCAATCCAGTAGGCGGGCCGGTCCGCAGTCACTACGATCAAAGGAATCTTCTGGTAAAAAGCCTCGGCCACAGCCGGGGCAAAATTAACAGCAGCCGTACCGGAACTGCATACAATAACAACCGGTTTTTTATTTGCCTGGGCTATCCCTAGGGCAAAATAACCGGCACTGCGCTCATCCACAATCACCCGGCAGTCAAATTGTCCGCAGCCTGTCAGGGTATGGATCAAAGGGCCGTTCCTGGATCCGGGGCACAGCACAATATCGAAAATCTTTCTGCTTAGGAGTAGCGATGCAAGCTGCTGCACATGGCGCTTTGTTGAAATCATCAAATCTTTTCCTGTAACGCCTCTATGGCGTTTAAAAGCGTTCTGGACTTTTGGGTGGTCTCCTCCCACTCCTGCTCCGGATCGGACCGGGCCGTGATTCCTCCGCCGGTGTAAAGGACATATTGGGAATCTTCAATTTCCATGCTGCGCAGGTTCACATAGACGTCTGTGCCGCTTTGTTCAAGGCGCCAGGGACCCAGAAACCCGGTATAATACCGCCTGTCATGGGGTTCAAAGGCCTGGATAAACCGGTCAGCTTCAACCTTGGGCAAACCGCAGACCGCCGGCGTCGGGCAAAGCTGTTCAACAAATTCTCCAAGCCGGTCTTCAATGTGCTCCCCGGAAAAAAAGAAAGAAGTTTTCAGGTGGACCACGGTGGCGGTTTCAAGGTCCTGGGGCCCCTTTGTCTGGTAGGCGGAAAAGCCAAACCGGTGGAGTACATCCACCGTGTACCTGGAAACAAAGGCCTGCTCTTCAATCTCCTTTGTAAACCAGCAGTAGCGGCCATCGGGACGCCGGGGCTGGGTGGCGGCCAGGGACACGGTCTGGGCATGTCGGCCATCGGAACGAAACAACAGTTCAGGGGTCGCTCCCATCCAAAGCCCGGCCCTGGGCAGGTTTACCACAAAGACGAACACGCCCGGGTTTGTGTCATGCATCCCACGGAACAGCCGGCCCATGGATTCTTTCTTTTTCTCCTTACAAATGCGCCTGGAAACAATGACCTTGGAAAATTTTGCGGCGTGTATCTGCTCAATGGCATGATTAACGCAAACCAGGTAATCATGAAAACCCGTTGAGATGCAAGGCTCTTTTGTTTCCCGGTGAAAAGGGTCCGAAGTCAAGCTTCCCGGGTCAAAGGCCTGGATCTGACTGTAACCTTTCAGGTGTATGGCCGGCTGCAAAACAATGACAGGAATATGATCCGATATTTTAAACGGGGCAAACACAAACCCACGGACCCGGCTCAGCTGCTGTATGCTTCCCGGGAATATAATATCATTCGCCGAACCCGCAATCAGTTGCGGGCTGTCACTCGACGGCTGGAACCAGCAGGCAAATGCGGTATTTTTTTCTATCAGATTATCAATAAGACAATCAAACGGTGTAACGCTGTTCATCCTTTCCCTAGTTTCTTACCGGCAGCGGCGGCAGACGCGGCCATTAAATAAATCTGAAATTTTTATTTCGTTATTGTATTTCAACCTGAGCGGTTTCTTTAACATCCCTGATCCATGAATAACAGTTTTTTTTGCTTTACATCACAATTCCCCCTCAGCCGGCTTGCCGCCCAAATCCAATCCCATGCAAAAGCAGAATTGATCTTGTAATGAACAAGGATTATAATATACAAATTATCCATTAGAACACAGGCTTGGTTCTGGTTTCGCCCGCTATCAGTCATTCATAAAATGAGAGATGAAAGTTGATAAAATATTAACATGTAGAAGTTGATCCATAAAAATTAGCGGGCCTTCTGGACGAAGGAAAAGCCAAGCCCGAATGTAGATTT
>QKDP01000088.1 GCA_003252055.1 Desulfobacter postgatei
GGCCCGGGGTGGACAGATTATCACCACAAAACTGACGGAAAAATTTACCCTGGAACAATTCACGCAGAAACACGGCCACAAGGCCCTGCTGTTATTTGCCGTGGACAAAACCAACCGGCTTCACGTGTATGCCCACGACAGCCAGATCGTTCCCGAGCCCGGCTGGTCCCTGGTATATATGTTAAAAAATGGAGAGGACAATCATTTAGGGACTGGGGAAGACAAACACAGCATCGATCCTGTCCGTTTAAAAAAAGGATACAATGTCTGAGAGCCTGTTTGGTAATTGATGAATCGTTAGCTTTTACCTGGCAAACCCCGAATCCATTTCTTTGGAATATCTTGGGCAGCGTCCAGCCACCTCGGATTCATCCATCCCAAAATGATTAAGAAGCCGGACGACCTGCAACGGCCGGCAGCAATCACCAGCCTCAAGCGCCTGAAAATCTACCGGATCAATACCCAGCAAAGCCAGTATTTCATCCCTGTCGTCTTCGTTCTGAACCATCCGGGCCACCACTTTCATAGTTGCGGTACAAATGTGGCATTCTTTATTATAGAGGGATAAAAAAGACTTATCCTTGAATTTTTCCTCCAGCAGTTCTTTAAAAAACAGCACGGCTAATCTTCTCCAGTTTTTTTTCAGACACCCGGGATAAAAAATCATCCCGGTAGGCTATGACCTGATTAATATATTTTTCAGGAACTCTACGGGTATTTTTAAAAAACACCTCATACAATACGATAAATTTTTGATAACAAAAAAAATAAAGAACTCGGATTCGATCCTGAGACAGGGTAAAACGAAGCTCGTGGACCCCATCATGCAGCAAATCGGCATAGGGTCTTGGCAGGGTTGGGCCATGCTCCTCCAACAGTCCGAGCACCCGTAGCAGCTTCACCTGATGCTTTTGTGGACAGGAATTGATAAAATCCGTAACCGGACAAGCGTGTTCCATACCATCGCAAAAAAGGACTCTCCATTTTGGTTTCATATTCTATCCCTTATCTCATACACTATCAGCTCTTGAATGTTATAAATTATTACACGTAAAACAGTTATGGTACAAAATTGTCACACAACGTTCTTTTTGATACAGATATGCCAGGACGCCAAATCCTGTTGACTTAAACAATAAATTATATTGATATGCAATTCAAATTGGTTATAATTAAATATTCATTTTAGTCCTCGGTTTTTAAAACTTCGGTATTATTTTTGAATCATTCAGTGTTAAAATATAGATTAACAAAGTTGATTACGCATTCGCTTTTAATCAATTATCAGCAAGAGAGGGAAAAAATGCTGGAGCTTAAAGATATATATTTTACCGTACCCGACGAAGAGGCGGGAAACGGACTGGCCGAAAAAACCATTCTTGACGGTATCAGCTTTACCTTTGAAACAGGTAAGTTTTACGCTATTACCGGCCCCAATGGCGGTGGAAAGACCACCCTGGCCAAAACGATCATGGGGATTAACAAAGCAACCCGGGGCCAGATCATATACAATGACAAAGAGATCACCGACATGACCATCACCGATCGGGCCAGACAGGGGATCGCTTATGGATTTCAGCAATCGGCCCGGTTCAAGGGGGTGACGTTCAGGGATCTTCTGGCCATTGCCGCCGGCACCGATGACGAAGGGCAACTGATGGATATCCTGGCCCGGGTGGGGATCTGCTCCCTGGATTTTCTTGACAAGCCTGTGGATTCCAAACTTTCCGGCGGCGAGATAAAAAAGATCGAACTTGCCACCACCATTGCCCGGAATCCCGGTCTGGCGATCTATGATGAGCCGGACACAGGTATAGATCTTTGGACCATAGATCCCATGGTTGAACTGATAAAACGGCAGATCACGGACCATGGGACAACAACCATTGTCGTCAGTCATAACAAAGCGTTCCTTGAAGCAGCAGACTCCCTTCTGCTCATAAGGCAAGGCCGGATAGCCTATATCGGTGATCTGGAAGGCGCCATGCCGCTGCTAAGCGATTTAAGTGTTTGCGGATACGGAGGTATATGTGAAGGAGAGATCGATGCTAGATGCTATAGATAAAAATTTATTAAAGGCGGTGGCGGACCTGGACGGCATTCCTAAAGGCGCATTCAATATCCGGAAAAACGGAAAACTTTTATCACGTGAGGTGTCAGACAATATCAACATTGAATCCAATGAAGACGGCACCGGTATTGTAGTGACCGTCAAACCGGGCGTGATCAATGAATCGGTACACATTCCGGTGATACTCAGCCAGGCCGGCCTCCACGACGTGGTATACAACACTTTTATCATTGGGGAAGACGCCGATGTCACCATCGTTGCCGGATGCGGCATCCACTGCGCAGGCAGCGAAAATGAAGGCCACGACGGCATCCATGAATTCCGGGTGGGTAAAAATGCCACGATCCGTTACCAGGAAAAACACGTTGCCACAGGTGAGGGAAAAGGCAAACGAAGCTTGAATCCCACCACAAAGGTATATCTGGACGAAAACGCCGTGGCCGAGATGGAACTGACCCAGCTTGGCGGCGTGGACGAGGCAAAGCGGGTGAATGAAGCGGAACTGGCCGCAGGCAGCGCCCTTTTTGTCACCGAACGTGTCTTGACGGAAGGGCACCAGATCGCTGTCTCAGAAAACAATATTGTTCTCAAGGGGGATGACAGCAAGACAAACCTGGTATCCCGGTCCGTGATCAAAGAGAACTCCAAACAGGATTTCTACGCCAACGTGGAAGCAAGGGCCAAAAGCTTTGGTCATATCGAATGTGACGCCATCATTATGGACAACGGGGTGAACGAGACCGTACCGGCCTTACGCGCCCTGCACCCGGACGCAGAGTTGACCCATGAAGCGTCCATCGGTAAAATTGCCAATGATCAACTGATAAAACTGATGAGCTTAGGGCTCACTTACGATGAAGCCGTGGACAGAATCATCCGGGGCTTTCTGAAGTAACAGCCCGAACCGGCCGGATCTTTTGTTTCAGGCCTGGCCCAATACAATTACAAACGCACTTAATTTTACAAAGGAGAAACCATGAAGAAGACAACACTGGAAAAAATTTTTGAGTATGCATCAATGCCCGTACACGGCACTTTATCACGAAAACTGAGAAAGGATATCCACTGTCAGATAAACGACGGCAAGATATACAGCGAAGCCACTTTTTTCCTTGGAGAAAACTTTGTTCGTATTACCGAGGAAGAAAAAGGACAGATGATCAATACCTATTATGACTGGGAAAATATCGCATCGGTCAGGACGATTGCAAACAGTGTAAAATAAGCAAGAAATTATCAGAAGTTTGTAATATCTATCCGTCCGGCTCTGGACACAACATGTGTGTTCAGAGCCGGACGAAGTTTGTTTTTAAAAAAAGTGTAAACGTCCATCTGATGCATCGGGGCGTGGTGCTGTTGCAGGCCGCTTGAAAAGTGGTTATCCCCTCTTTTTTACTTGATGATCGAGTTTTACCCATTTAAAATCACGACCGTTTACGCCAAAGAAAGGATTGTACCATGACAGCAGACAGTGTCGTTATTTATATTCCCCACGGCGGCGGACCATTGCCCCTTCTCGGGCATACCGGGCATGACGCCATGAATGCGTTTTTAAAACAGATTGGAAAAACCCTGCCCCGCCCCCGGGCTGTGGTGGTTGTTTCCGCTCACTGGGAAATGGATATTCCCGTTGTCACCAGTCATGCCACGCCTGAATTGATTTATGACTATTATGGATTTCCCCGGGAAACTTATGAAATTCAATATCCGGCTCCGGGCCATCCCGAATTGGCCCGTAAAGCTGTTGCCCTGCTGACGGAAGCCGGCATCAAGGCAAGAGCTGATGAAAAACGCGGCTTTGATCATGGAGTGTTTATCCCGTTGACTCTGATGCTGCCCGAAGCCGATATCCCCTGTATCCAGATCTCCCTTTGCGCAAGTCTTGATTCGCAGGAGCACCTTCTAGTGGGAGAGGCCTTGAGCCCCCTGCTTAAAGAAAATATCTGGCTTCTGGGTTCAGGTTTTTCCTTTCATAATATGCGCGGCTTTGACATGGGACCGGGGCCTGGGGCCGGCACAGACCCGGATCGGGAAAACCAGGCCTTCCAGGACTGGCTTAAAGGGACCTGTGCCAATGGGCAACAAGCACCGGAACAGCAAAAGGCAAATCTGATGCACTGGGACCGTGCGCCGGGCGCTCTGCACTGTCATCCCCGGCAGGAGCATCTTTTGCCATTAATGGTATGTGCCGGTGCTGCAGGGTATGCCCCTGCTAAAACGGTATTTGACGGAATTATTATGGGCCGCAGGGCCTTGGGCTTGTTATGGCAGGCAGCTTAGAGCTTGTTTGGTAATTAGGGGAATCCAAATGGATGGTAAGGCAAAGGTGTGTTATGATGCCCGGATTTTAAAGAAGGATTAATGATGTACCCGGAAAAACTGACAACCCACCTTGAGGCCTTAGCCCTTAGCAGCCGGGCGGTTGCCGCCATGTTCAGATATGATGACCGGGAAAAGGCCACATTGGATTATGAACTGGCCGATCCCCTTGGAGAAAGTCGTCATGCTGTGGCCGGAAGGGCCGTTCACCAGTATCCCGACCGGTTGCTGGTCCATGTCACAGGCAGGTGTGCAGCCCACTGCCGCTATTGTTTCAGGCGCAGCGGGGTCCACAGGGCGTGCGGCCCGCTTGATGAGCGGGAGACCGGGCTGATTCAGGACTATCTGAAAGGGCATGATCAGATTAAAGAAGTCCTTTTATCCGGGGGGGATCCGTTTACCATGGGGACGGACTTGTGGGAATACCTGCTTGACGGGATCAGGCAGGCCCGTCCCGATATCACTGTGAGGATCGGAACCCGAATGCCGGTGTCAGACCCGGTCCGGTTTGAGGACAACCGGCTGATCCAACTGCTGGCAGACCATGGAGTAGTCTGGATTATGACCCACATCAACCATTCAGATGAGTTGACCGCTGAAACAAAGGCGAGCCTGGAACGTTTGCGTAAAAACGGCTTAAGCCTTGCCAACCAGACGGTCCTGCTCAAAGGAGTGAATGATGAGGTAGAGGTTTTAGCCAGACTGTTCACCACCCTTGTGGACCTGGGAGTAAAACCGTATTACCTTTTCCAGGGGGATCTGGCATTGGGCACTGCCCATTTCAGGGTGCCTTTGAGCCGCGCTCTTGCCATTGTCAATGAACTGCGAAGGCATGTATCCGGTCTGGCCATGCCTGTGTTTGCCGTGGATATCCCCGGGGGCGGCGGAAAGGTACCCCTGTGTCCTCCCTGGCTTGGAGCGCCCGGCAAAAAGGGGTGGCCTTTGACCCATCCAGACGGCCACACCGGGTTTTATCCTGAGGAAAAAGACGGTCCGGTAAAGTAAAAAGTAAATGCCTACTTGAATGATTCCACTATTTTCTGAACTTCTTCTTGCGCTGCCTTTGAAAAATCTTTCAGCGTATTTTTTGCTTTAAACCAGACAAGTTTTGTTTGCGACGCAAAGCCCAGAATAAATGATTTTTCGGGCAGGACCTGGGTATCTGTATCTGACACCTGAAGTAAAAGAGAATTTTCATCAGCATAAAAGACAGTGTCGGATTTAATTAAATCTTTATAATCACTGTTTATGGCTATCGTCAGAATCAGTTTATTCTCTTTGCTAAGGTCTTGATCCAAAATTTTTCCGATTTCTATGCCTTTTGAATAAATCTTAGTATTTTGAATATTGGGATTATCTTCAAATACAACATAATAAAAATTTTTAGGCGAAAACAAGGCACAGTTTAAAAAAAAAGAGAGTACCACCATCAAACTAAAAATTGATTTTCTATACATGAAGACCTCTTGAATTGTTTTGTTGGACGAAATCAAATTCGATTAATCTTAGTCATCCTACAAAATCATATTAAGAAAAACAACTATAAATGAAGAAGGATTCTCTGATTATGGATCAATGCAGATTTTTGTAACTTTACACTGATATAAAAAGCCGGTATAGTTTTATCTTTTCAGGTCAAGCAAAAGCTGTTTAGGGCCGCAGATCAAATACAGGACACAGGATGAATCCCAAAGAATTTTCCATTGAAGATCTTCTTCCCCACAGGAACCGGATGCTTCTTATTGAACGTATTCTTGAGGTTAATGAGTCCTTAAGCGTATCCAGTGCCGTGGTGTCAGATCACTGGCCCCTTGTCTTTGCGGGATCGGTAAGCCCCATTGTCATGGTGGAACTGGCTGCACAGACCGCCGGGGTAAACAACAGTATCAACCGGCTGCAGACCCGGGGAAAAGAAGACGGCACCATGGGATGGATTGCCGGTGTTAAATCCGCTGTGTTCCATATGGACCGCCTTCCTGTAGGTGCAACCCTTATCACCCGGACCCAGAACAGCTTCGCCTTTGAAGATTTCAGGGAGGTTACCGGAACGGTAACATGGGATAAAACCGTTGCAGCAGAAATCACGTTGCAGCTCGTGTCCGCATAAAAACCGGACCGCCCCCAAAAAACATTGAACTGTGAATCATTAAACAATGACAATCAATCATATCTTTAGGATAGTCTTTGCATGTCCCAGAAAACAGATATAAAAACCGCCGTCATTACAGGTGCAAGCCGGGGGATCGGCCGGGCCATCGCCATTGAACTTGCCGGGCAAGGATATTATACTATTATAAATTACCACTCGGACAAAGACGGTGCCGCCCATACCCTTGAACAGGTCCGGGCAGCCGGTTCCAACGGAGAGATCATGCAGTTCGATGTGGCGGACAGGGAACAGTCCAAAGCCGCAATTGACAATATCGTGGACCGGTGCGAAACCATTGATGTACTGGTAAACAATGCAGGAATTGTTGATGACGGTCTGTTCATTATGATGAAGGAAGAAAGCTGGGACAAGGTGATCCGAACCAGCCTTGACGGCTTTTACAATATGACAAAGCCGATTCTGAAAAAAATGGTTAGGCAGAAACGGGGGGCTGTTGTTTCCATCGCATCGTTGTCCGGCCTGACAGGAAACCGGGGACAGGCCAATTACAGTGCGGCCAAAGCAGGACTCATCGGTGCCAGCCGCAGCATTGCAGCCGAAGTGGCACGGCTTGGCATCCGAATCAATGTTGTGGCACCAGGACTCATTGACACCGATATGACCAAGGATTTGCCCCTGGCCAATGTCAAAACGCCGGCCCGAGGAGGTGGCACGGGTGGTTAAATTCCTGTGTTCAGATGACGCATCCTACGTCACCGGCCAGGTGATCTCTGTCAACGGCGGCATGTTTTAAGGGTCATGAAAAAAAGACTTTTCCTGGGGGCTGCTGCCACCGTCCTGATGGCGGCCATGGTTTCAGTCAGCGCAAATGCAATATCTCTGGAGGATATCCGAGAGACGGCCGGCGGCATCCGGTCAATCAGTGCCGATTTTATCCAGGAAAAGCACATGAAAATCCTGGTAAAGCCTCTGGTTTCCAAAGGGATTATCCGTTTCCAGAACCCGGATGCATTAAGGTTTGAATACCAGGAACCCATTAAAAACATCCTGATCATGCAGGGGAAAAGCGTTTCACGCTATATACACAAGGACAACACCTTTGTCCGGGACAATGCGGCGGCCATGGGTGCCATGTCGGTTG
>QKDP01000118.1 GCA_003252055.1 Desulfobacter postgatei
TTGTTTAAGCTCCGGGGTTACCTGCTCAAGGATAAAAAGGTCAAGCTCACGCTTGAAGTCCTGGAACATCATATACAGAATCTGCTTAAAACCGGTTGCATCCACCCCTGCCCTGTAGGGCTGTGAATCAATTTTGGCCTGCCGGATAAATTCTGTCACAAGTTTATTAATATTTTCGGTGTCTTTGAGGAATGCATTTTTTAAGTTGGACTCAATCTCCCTGCGAAGCGCTGACACGGCACCCATAACTGAATTGTCAACGATAATCCTTAAGCGCCTGGCGTTACCTTCAAGATCGGCAAGACGCTTTCTGGCTTTTTCCTGATCTAACAGCCCGGCAGAAAAGACATCAAAGAGGAGCTTTATTTTTTCTTCAAGAATATGGGTTACAATTTTAAGCCGTTCGATATGATTGGCGTAGAACAGATTGAACCGGGACGCTTCAAACAGCAGATTAAATCCTTCAAGAAACCGGGTATACTCTCTGGTGCAAAAGGCGGTCATTTCCATGTCCTCCTGCCAAAGCCCAAGGCGCCTATTGTTTTTGGATGAAAGGCTTTTGCCAAGGGCATCAAAAAGCGTATACAATGCTGAAAAAGAAAAAATCCTGACATCCGGCACCAAAAGTTTTAGCTCCTGAATGGTTTTGTCCCGTATCATTTTCAGGTTGTTTAGGTTCTCATGTTCACTTAAATCACAATTAAAAATGAAAAGAATGTTTTCCATCAACCCAAGACGTTTTATCCGTTTTAAAAACACCATGTCGGAGTGACGGAGCCCTGTACGCGACGAGATACAGTAAACAATCAGGTTGGCAGCCTCAAGATAGGAAAATATTTTTTCAAGGACTGCAGGATCAGTGGAATCGGCCCCCTGGCAATCAGCAATTTCAACATTTGGATGAATGGTTTTTCCATACACTTCCAGACACACGTCTTTGACATAAAAAGCCTTTGCCGGGTCCGCTGTAAACTGTTTGTGACTGTTAAAGGATTTGGCGTCAAAGCTGATGGTCTGTTCATCAGAGCCGATGACGTCCAGACAATGTTTATATCCGTCAAGGGCATTGCGGATAACCAGTGCTTCAGGGCGAAGTCCCCGGGATGTAATCGGAAATTCAGATATAATGGTATCAAAAATACGGCGCAGCTGCTGCCGGTCCTGGGTACGTCTGATATCAAACGCCGGGGAGTCACCCCTGCCGGGAAACATTTCCAGACAGCTTTCAATTTCCCTGTTGATGTCATCCCATGATTTAAGATGAATAATCGCCCTGTTTTTTTTGCCCTTCCGGATACGGGTGGTAATGGATGTGACCACCCCGGCCCCGCGCTGAACCAGTTCTCTGCCCGACATCGCGTTGATAAAAGTGCTTTTGCCTGATTTGATCACCCCGACTACGGCCACGCGTAAAATCCCTTCATTGATGTGGGAAGGAATTTTGCTGCAGAGTTGTTTGCTCTCAACAAGACTTTTGTCGGAATGGTTTGAAACGGCAGATAGACTGTCGATTACCGAGATGGTATCAGAAACTAAATTTTCTATGGATTCTTGGGGACGTAAAGTCATTGGCCGGCAAATCAAATCAGCATCATGGCTTTTTCATATTTCAGGTCCGGTTTGGTGTCAAACATGATTTCCCTGGACATATCACAGGTGAGCCAGGCTGAATCGGCAAGTTCAGTGTCTAACTGCATGGGGCCCCACCCGGCGCAGCCCAAAAGGATCATAAAGGTGTCAGGTCCCTGCCCCAGGGCAATGGCTTCCAGGATATCCCGGGAATTGCTCAACGCCAGCCAGTCGGAAATTTTAAGGGTTTCATTCCACTGAAACGGGCCGCAGTGAAGTACAAATACTCCGGAAGGCTGGACCGGGCCGCCAAGAAAAATATCTATTTTATCGATACTCTTATTGCAGGCAATGCCTAAATCTTCAAAAAGCTCCCGGCCGGTAAGCAACGGGTGGACCTTATTGATAATAAAGCCAAGGGCGCCGGATTCATTGTGTTCACAAAGACAGGTGACGGTCTGTGAAAAATTGGGATCCGGAAGGCCGGGCATGGCCATGATAAATTTTCCTTTCATATTTTCCGTAATCTGCTCGCTCATCAATTTTTCTCCATGCTGCAATCCTGCATGCTATGTCCTTATTATCAGTCTTAATATTACAAACAACGCGTTAATTTCAAATATTTTTATTTGATTTGCAATAATTTATTTATCAATATCCGGTCTTTTTCCACGCCCGTATACATCATCAAACCTGACAATATCATCTTCCCCCAGGTATGGACCGGACTGCACCTCTATCAGTTCCAGAGGAATCTTACCCGGATTTTCAAGCCGGTGCATGGTGCCAAGGGGAATGTAAACAGACTGGTCTTCCTTTAAAAGGACCTCTTCAGTACCTTTGGTGACAATAGCCGTCCCGGATACAACGGTCCAGTGCTCAGCCCTGTGATAGTGTTTCTGCAAAGACAGCTTTGCTCCGGGTTTTACGGTTATGCGCTTTACCTGGTATCTGTCCGCCATATCAATGGTTTCATAATCGCCCCAGGGCCGGTAGACTTTGGCATGGGAAACCGCTTCCACTCTGTTTTGCGCTTTTAGCTGGGTAACTATTTTTTTTACATCCTGGACCTGATCCCGGGGGGCCACCAGCACAGCATCCTTGGTGTCCACAATCACAAATTTTTCAAGGCCTACGGCTGCCACAAGACGGCTATCGGAGTGGATGTACGTATCCGTGACATTATGTACCAGTACATCTCCGCTGGTCACATTATTGAGTTCATCTTTGTCACCGGTCTGCCACAACGCGTCAAAGGAGCCAAGGTCATTCCATCCGGCATCAAGGGCAATGACAACGCCTTTTGCTGTTTTTTCCATAACTGCATAGTCAATGGAATCCTCTGTAATCGCTTCAAATGCCTCTTTGTCAACCCTGAAAAAATCCAAGTCCATATTTCCATCTTTAATCGCTGTGCGGCATTTTTCAAGCATGTCCGGGGCAAATGTCCCAAGTTCGGAAATAACGGCAGAGGCCTTGAACATGAACATGCCTGAATTCCAGCAGAAATCGCCTGATTCAAGGTAGGAGACCGCTGTATCATAATCCGGTTTTTCCACGAACCGGTCAATCATGAAGGCCGGATCTGAATTATCAAGTCTATCTCCTTTCTTGATATACCCGTAGCCTGTTTCCGGCGATGAGGGTACGATGCCGAAGGTGACCAGTTTGCCCTGCCGGGCCAGTTGCGCACCCGATTGAATGATTTCATGAAAGGTTTCAATATCTTTAATTTCATGATCTGCAGGCAGTACCAGCATCACCGGGTCATCCTGATGTTCAGACTTAAGAGTGTCATGAAGGATCAGGGCTGCCAGGGCAATGGCCGGCGCCGTATTTCTGGCAGCCGGTTCAAGAATTATCTTAAAATCATTGATATCAATCCGGCGGATCTGCTCTGCGGTCATGAATCTGTGGTTTTCATTGCATATAATTACCGGGTCTCCAAGATCGTTAAGGCCTGACAACCGCAAAAGGGTATTCTGCAGCATGGAATGCGCGTTGTACAGATTAATAAGCTGTTTGGGGTACAAAGACCTGGACATGGGCCACAACCTGGTTCCGGAACCACCAGCCAGAATAACCGGATAAATCATTGTTTCTCCATTATTTTTGTGCAAGATAAAAGGTTAAGGTCAATGTCTTTTCAACTGGATAAGATTCAATATGCTTAAGATGAAAACCGGTTCTGTCCAGCCACCCTGAGATCTGCTGCCGGGTGAACCCCATCCAGACCCCGCCGATGATATCTTTGATCTGTTCCTGATTGTGTTTTAAAAAATCCACCAGAAGAAACAGGCCCCCTGGGCTAAGGACCCGGTACACCTCCTGAATCGCTTTTTCAGGTTCGGACACATGGTACAATACCATGCTCATCAGTGCCGCGTCTGCCTCCTGTTCACGCATGGGAAGATGTTCCAATTCTCCTATGCGAAGCTCTAAATTCGGTCTTTCGGGCAGGCGAAGCCTAGCCTGTTCAAGCATCTCGGGAGAGGCATCCACGCCGATCAGGGTCTTTTCACCCCGGTCGAGGAGAGCGGCAAGCATCTCACCCGTACCGCAGCCAAGATCGGCAATAACAGACGCCTCTTGAAGATGGCGTTCAAACACAGGGTTTGGATCAAAATCGCCAAGGACTGTTTTTTTTAACCGGTCCCATCGCGGAGCAGCGGTTCTGAAAAAGCGTCTGGATCTATTTTTTCTCAATATAATGCATTGCTGTGTACGGGCAAGATCTTCCTGTAATACCGGGTCGGTTTCAAGCTGCCTTAGGGCAAGGCAAACAAGTTCACGGCTGGAGCCGTTTTTGTCCGTTGCATAATAAATAAAACTGCCGTCTTTGCGTGATACCAGAAGCCCTGCTTCAAGCAGAATTTTTAAATGCCGGGACACCCCGGACTGCACCATGTTCACCACGGAGACGATTTCATTCACATTGAGTTCAAAATGCTCAAGGATAAACAAAAGCCGCAGCCGGGTAGGATCAGATAAGGCTTTAAACTGTTTAATTATGTCCATAAAAGGGTGAGAGACATTTACCTTACGGTGACGACCGGACAGTCCGCCTCCAGTATCACCGTTTGAGCCGTGGAACCAAACAATAGTTTCCTCAAATTTGAACGGCTTTTCACGCCAATAATAATTTCATCCACCTGTTTTTCATTTGCAAACGCAACAATATCCTCCCCTGCCTCCATGCCACGGATCAGAAGATGTTTTTCACAGGCTATGTCCTGGGCCTTAAAAAAAACTTGCGCCCGGTCCAGGTTGTTTTCCGCTTCCAGAATTATTTCCTGGTCCTTTTCACTCCCCTCTAACATTGAGGTGACAACCAGTACTGTGGCATCAAACGCCTTTGCATGTTCAGCCCCAAGCTTGAGCAGATCCTGACCAATATTGACGCCTTTATATCCAATGAGAATTTTCATATAGCCGCCCTCTTTCTTCATCACTTATTTTTATCAACCCGATATCATAAAAGAACAACAATCATTGAAAAAAGTAATCATCTAAAATAATGAATCAAACCATGTTTAACAAGACTAAAATGTCAATCCTTGCGGATAACGGTGCCGATAATCAGCAGGACGACACCCAAACCGATTAGAACCCCTGCAAGATGAACCTCATAAAAAAATGAATACAATAGATTGTAAACCGTATCATTGGAGATCAGGTTCAGGATTTTATCGGTAATTCCTTCAAAAAAAGTGGAAAGGGTCATGGTGGAAATAAAAACGGCTGTGCCCATAAATTGGGCCAGCAGGGCAAACAATCCAAGTACAAGACCGGCAATAATTGAAAAAATTCCCAGCTTTGAAGTCATGATTTATCCTTGATAACACAGACGTATATAATAATGTGCGCCAATGGCGCTTCACCCTCTTATTTCTTGTTTCTTGTTTCGTGTTATTGTATATGCAGGCTGTATTTAAGGTCAAACTATTTTCAGACCATCTTTTGCTTGGATATGTTTTATGACTATGACACAAACCACTACCTTTAAAAAAATCGGATTTGCCTCGTTTATCATGATGGCATCAGTATTTGCCAGCAGGATCATCGGTCTTGTGCGTGAAACCGCCATTGCCTGGATGGGTGGGGCAAGTGCAGGCGTTGATGCTTACCAGGTGGCGTTTGTAGTTCCTGAAATTTTAAACCATGTGGTGGCGTCAGGTTTTTTATCCATTACTTTTATCCCTATTTTTACCCGATATCTCGTTGAAAATAACGAACAGGAAGGATACCGGATTTTTTCCATTATTCTGAACTGCTTTGGCGCAGGTCTTTTTATTTTTATCTGCCTTTCCATGGTTTTTGCTCCGGAACTGATTTGTGTCCTTGCCCCCGGGCTTAAAAACGGCCCGGCCTTTGACCTTGCCGTACGCATGACCCGGATCATTATCCCGGCCCAATTTTTCTTTTTTGCCGGGGGGCTTTTCAATGCCGTTCAATACTCAAAGGAACGATTTTTTTTCCCGGCGCTTGCACCTTTGATTTACAATACCGGCATTATTGTGGGCGGAATCCTTCTGTATCCGGTTCTGGGTATAGAAGGCTTTGCCTGGGGGGTACTTGCAGGCGCTTTCTGCGGCAGTTTCCTGCTCCAGTTGTTTGGGGCTAAAAGGGTGGGACTGATCTATATGCCAAATTTTGATTTCAAGCATCCTGACGTGATCAAATATGTATTGTTGACTTTACCCCTGATGCTTGGCCTGACCATGACCTTTTCCACGGAAATCCTGATGAAATTCTTTGGCTCGTTTTTAAGCGCGGGAAGCATTTCAGCCATGAATTACGCCCTTCGCGTCATGTTTATACTGGTGGGGCTTTTCGGAAATGCCGTTGGCGTGGCCTCCTATCCATTCATGGCAAAGATCGCTGCCCAAAAGGATGTTTCCGGCTTAAACACCATTATCAACCAGACCCTTAAATATATCTTTATTGTGATGCCCTTTTCAGTGGTATTTATGATCCTCAATAAAGAAGTTGTGGCCATTTTATTCCAGCGCGGGGCATTTGACGCCCATGATGCGGCCCTGACATCCGGTGTACTGCCGTATTTCATGGCAGGGGCATTTGCGTTTTCCGCCCAGACCATTGTTTCCCGGGGGTTCTTTGCCGTCCAAAACACATTGTTCCCTGCCATTTTTTCCACTGTGTGCGTGGCATTAAGCCTGCCGCTGCTCTATGCTGCAATGACAGCCATGGGGATCAAAGGCGTGGCGTTTGGCCTGTCTTTGTCCGTGATCATTACCACAGGGGCGTTATTCGAAGTGTGGGGCAGGAAAACAAAAAACACCGGACGGTCAGACGTATACTTTTTCTTTGGTGTAATGGTACTGGTCAGTATCGCGGTCTGGCTGATTTTAAAAGCTATATATATTGGAATTATTCATCTGATACCGATCTCTGGTTTTTTTGCCCATATATTCATATGTATTTTTGTCGGCACATTATTTCTGATCATTCTGGCAGGCATTGGAAAAATCTTTAAAATCAAAGAGATCAACACACTTTATGCCAAGGTGCTGGCAAAAACCGGTCTGCTTAGAAGCCGGTAACCGCTATTTGGTGCAAAACGCAAACCCGTGTTTGGACGAAAAG
>QKDP01000358.1 GCA_003252055.1 Desulfobacter postgatei
GGGTAAACAACAACAATGCACCGACCACATACAGCTTCCACGACACCAGCATACCATCGATAAAAGTGGTGAAACCCAGTATCAGCAGGATCAACAGACCGGTAGTTTCGAAGTTGAGACGGCCCGTATCAAGCAACAAGTAAATCACTCTTAGGGCGACCAGCGCTGTACCCCACAAAACAACCTGCTGATATAACAGCTTGCCAATTTTCGCCAGTCCCAGCCACCATGCACGCCATACACCCCATAGGCTGGTCGTGATCGCCATCAGGATCACCATATAGCGCCAGTAAGTGTGTGCGCTTTCACCATTATAGTCGGTAATCCCAACCCCCAGCAGGGTCAGGAACATAATGCCAATAAACAGGATCATGTCCATTTTCATCACATGTTTGACAGTAGCCAACTGGCTGCGCTGGCCCAAATCCGCATCTGGTTTGTCAGTTGGCATATTTTGTTCTGTAACAGACGTATTCATGATGATTTCTCCGTTTTCTGTATATTCCTGGCGAATCCCGCAACCAGATACCAGATCCTTCGGCCCAGCTGTAAAAATGTCATAATGCTGAGAGGTTACCTGATACATTATAATAGTTGTAATGTCCGCGCAACCGTTTATTGAACTCTTTTATAAAGTTTTTGAAGATAAGTTTCCATGAGGCCAAAGATTCTTTTACAATAGGCAGTTAGTTTAAAAATGGAGTGATGATAAAATACCCGCCTAAAACGGCAATTGTTGTGCCGGCAAGTTTCCTGAACCATACCCCGGCCCCATTCCAGGTGCTGTTTTCAAGCAATTTTTTCACGGCAGCGGTTGAACTCCCTGCAATAATAATGGGAAGACAATGCCCGACAGCGAACAAAACAATCAAAATGATTCCAGTGGCCACTTTTTCCTGGACCGTGATAATCGCAAGTATCGGAGCAATAAAACCGAAAGTGCATGAACCCGATAGCACCCCATAAGCAAGACCCAGGGCAAATGCTCCAAATTTGCCTTTGAGATTCAAGCGGTACAAAAGACTGCCGGACATGGAGCATTTCTCAACCCCCAGCATTCCCAATGCAACCCAGATAAGGATAAGGCCAATCAGGATCTGCCAATAGTTACCTACATCTCCAAGCATTCTCCCAAGCAGGGCACATACGATACCGATCAAGGCGATGGTAATGAAAAGCCCTATCGTAAAAAGGACCGAATATACTCCTGCCTGCCGGGGGCGTATCATTTTTTCCTGACCACCCACATAACCGACGATCAGGGGAATGGATGCCAGATGACAGGGACTGAACAACACGCTGATAACGCCCCATAAAAAGCATCCGGCTGCCGCTATCCCAATACCGCCGGTCATCCATTGGTTGACAGTCAAAAATATAGAGTCCAGCATGGAATTATCCTTTGGTTTCCAGATCCGGTTTTTCCACGCCCATCTTGGCTAATTGCTCGACAATGGCGGCCTCTTCTAGAAACCCTTCATGACGGTATACTTCTTCACCGTTTTCATTAAAAAATATCTGAGTGGGAATGGACCTGATTTTGAATCTGGGGGCCTGGTTCCGGTTTTCCCAGACATCTATGAAGACGACTTCAGCCTTGCCTTCATATGCCTTTTTGAGCTTTTCGATAATCGGTGCCATCATCTTGCAGGAGATACACTTGTGGGCCCCAAGGTCAACCATGGTTACTTTTCCTTTTTCCGGAACTAAAGAAAAATTTTGGGCATAGGCAGCCGACACAAAAAGAAAAACCGTAACCAGAGCAGTTAATCCAAATAATTTTTTCAGCATGATAGTATCCTTTTTTAAGGGTTCAAATTCTTTTTCACGTCTATAGAACTTTGATCATTTTACTTGGCAATCCAGTTTTTGATATCTTCTTTTTTGGGTACTTTGCCTGTACATTTCACTTCTCCGTCCACAATAACGGAAGGGGTTCCCAAAACGCCGTAGGATGCGATCTGCAGCATATCGGTGACTTTCTCAACACTGGCCTCTACGCCGGTTTCTTTAATTACTTCCTGTATCAATTTTTCGGTTTTGCTGCACTTGGCGCATCCAGGTCCCAATACTTTGATTTCCATTTTTAAATTCCTTTCATAATCCAGGTTAAAGGGCTTTATAAAATCGTATTAAACAGATATCCCACGATCAGAATACCACAGGCGACAACACCGACAAACACGCCGATCAGTCTGGGTTTTAAAACTTTTCTTAATATCACCATTTCCGGCAGGGACAATGCAATAACGCTCATCATGAATGCCAGGACAGATCCCAGTGCTGCGCCTTTGCCAAGCAGCGCCTCAACAACCGGGATCACTCCGGCGGCATTGGAATACATGGGCACACCGATCAGAACGGATGCCGGAACAGACCACCAGGAGCCTTTGCCCATGATGGAAGCCATCATGCCTTGCGGGACAAATCCGTGTATGCCTGCGCCTACGGCAATACCCAATATGACATAAATCCAGACCCGGCCGATAATCTCTTTGACGGCATCCCAACCATAGACAAACCGGTCATTCCAGGTCAATTTTTCCTCTTCCATTTCAACAGCAGCTATGTTGGCCTGGGTCACCCAATCCTCAATGTAATTTTCAAGTTTCAAGCGGCCAATCACCCATCCGGCGGAGATGGCAATAAAAAGACCAGTTCCCATATAGATGGCGGCCACTTTCCAGCCCAGGAGTCCATAAAGGAGTCCCAAGGCGATTTCATTGACCATGGGCGCTGAAATCAGGAATGAAAACGTGACACCCAAAGGAACGCCTGCAGTGACAAAACCGATGAAAAGCGGGACAGCGGAGCAAGAGCAGAAAGGGGTGATAATTCCCAGGAGGGCAGCAAAAATATTGCCCACAAACTCACTTTTCCCGGAAAGAAAGGCACGGGTTTTCTCCGGGGTAAAAAAGCTTCGGATAATGCCCACGCCAAAGACGACCAGAAAAAGAAGCATCATGACTTTGGGCGTGTCATAAAGAAAAAATTCGATGGAATCTCCCAGGTGAGATCCCTGGTCGATTGGCAGCAGACTATATGTCAACCATTTGGATATAAATCAGCCACCACAAAACAACACCTGCGGCCCCCATGAACAGGTTCAGTACCAATGCTGATTTGTGTTTGCGGACTGAATCTGTCCGGGTTGCATTTGAATTCATACCCACCTCTCTTGTCATATGGTCATATAGCGATATATATGTTTAAAAATTTTTTATTTTTACTCTTTACGGATAATATCGTGCCGGTCAATTCCAGGAAGAATCTCATTCAATTCTTTAATCTCGCTCTCATTATCCAGCCAGTGTTTCAGATTGCCGATCATGTTGGCGGCAAATGGAGACCCGCTGCCGTCAGACAAAGAATAATTGACCCACAATCCATCTTTAAAACTTCTGACCAGTTCTGCATCTTCAAGAATTTTCAAGTGTTTGCTCGCAGTGGACTGGGCAATCCCCAGTGCTTTCTGTATTTCGCAGACACACAAGGGACGATGTTGAAGCATTTTTATCATTTTTACCCGGTTGGGGTCGGATAATGCCTTCATAACTTTGATAAAGGTTTTCATAACCGCGACTCTGCCACCTCTTTCATTGTGCTATCAAGGCCTACAATCCCTGTACCATGTTTCCCGACTTTGATTTGCCTGACCGTCTGCATTTGATCTCACTTTTTAATTAAATCGTTAAAATGGAATATATGAATACGATCATCTGCTGTCAAGATAAAAAGCTCATCCATAGGAGATTAGAAAGTTTAAAGGTTCTGAGTCTTAAAGGAACCTTGGCGATGAGCCTTTTTTATTTAAACAGGTTTCAATTGCCGATCGCACAAAATAAACTGCTGATCGGCAATCCGTTTGACCTGGTCCATATAATGGGAAACCATTATAATTGTACATCTGGTCTTTAACCGTACCAGCAGTTCCTCTATGACCTGGACTGAAGTTTCATCCAGGCTGGAGGTGGGCTCGTCCAGCAGCAGGACCTGGGGGGCCAGAACAAGGGATCTTGCCAGGCAAAGCCGCTGCTGCTGGCCGCCTGAAAGAAGGCGTGCATCATCAGACAGCCTGTTCTTGACCTCCTCCCATAAAAAGGCATGCTCAAGGGCCTTTTCCACCTTTTCCCGGATAGTGTCCTGATTTTTATTTCCGGCAAGTTTCAAAGGAAATGCCACATTTTTGTAAATACTCATGGGCAAAGGGTTGGGCGTCTGGAATACCATGCCCACCCTTTTTCTCAATTCGGGCAGGGCATAATCTTTTTGAAAAATATCCTCAAATCCGTGGCCGAAATCAATGTTGACCTGTCCGTCAACCCTTGCGCCGTCCATGCTGTGGCAAAGCCGGTTCAATATGGTAAGAAATGAGGACTTGCCCTGCCCTGACGGACCGGTAATGGAAGTAATGGTATTGGCATAAATATCAATCTTGATATTTTCCAGTATGGTCCGGGTCCTGTAATAAAAATAAAGATGTCTGATTTTTATTTTAACCGGATATTGCATATCTGATTCCTACATCATGATTCCTGACCTGCGATCAATCAGGGTCTTGATGAGATGGGCAAAAATAAACAGCACCGAACAAATCAGAAGCAGAATAAGGGCAGCACCGTATCCTTTCACCAGTTCTGCAGGATCTGTAAATTCCGATGCCGTATAGTAGATAAAAAACGGCAGGGCCTCAAAACTTGCAAAAAGGGATTTGGGAACACCTGCGGAGGCCACCACGCCGGTGAGCATAATTACGGCTGTATCCTCGGCACATCGCCCAATGGCAAGGACCACACCGGAAACAATGTCGGAAAGGGCCAAAGGCAGCAGAACCAGAACCACGTTCTGCAGTTTTGTGGCACCTAAACCCGGTGCGGTGAGCCGGGTTAAAAGCGGTATTCTTTCAATGGCGCCCTGGGTGGTTTTGATGATATAAGGCAGCACCAGAAACGCAAGGGACAGGGCTGAAATCAGCAAGCACGGATAAATGCGACTGTTGTAAAAATGATGCAGAAAAATAGTGATGGAAAAGCCGAACAACCCCACAACAATGGAAGGGATTCCCGCCAGGAGATCCACCATAAAACCAAACACTTTTCTGACTTTTGGGGGTGCATATTCGGCCAGGTAAATTCCGGCACAAAGCCCCAGGGGCAGCGCAAACCCCACAGACAAAAGGATCAGCAGGAAAGTCCCGGCCATGGCCGGAAACAGGCCGCCAAATACCTGGCGCTTGAATAGGATGGCATCCCAGGGAGGGGTGTCTGCAAAAATGAGATCAAGGTTCAGGGACCGCCCCCCTTTCAGGATCAAAAATCCGATAATGATGGAAACGCCTGCGAAAAGCACCAGGGCGCAGGTCCATGAAAAAGCGGATAAAAGCCTGTCAGGTATGCTTGTCCACATTATCCCATCCTCCGGGCTGAAATGCGTGCCAAAAGAATCCCGAAACCTGTCATCAGATACAGGACAGCGCCGCTGACAAATATGGTCTTAAATTCAATGCTGTCAAAATCCGCAGCAATGATCATGGCAATGTGCGCGGTCAGTGTCCGGGCAGGATCCAAAACGGACGAGGGAAGCATGACACTGTTTCCGCTGAGCATCAGGGCCACCAGGGTATCCCCCATGGCCCGGCCAAAGGCCAGAATCAACCCGGTCAAAACCCCGGGCCAGGCCTGGGGCAAAATTACGTGAACCAGTTTCTGAAAAGGGGTGGCCCCAAGGGAATCCACGGCATCTGTATAAATCTTTGGAACCTGTTCAAAGCTTGAACAAAAAAACAGAATCATGGTGGGGGAAATAAGCAGGCCAAGCATAATGGCGGCAGATAATATACTCATACCTGACCCGTGGGAAAAAAGATCCCGGACAAGGGGCACCAGCAGAAACACCCCCACAAACCCGTAAATCACCGTGGGGATGGCGGTCATGAACTGGACTAATTTTTTGAGCAGCCGTCCAAAACGCCCCTTATGGGTAATCTGCATAAAGAATGAGCAGCCAAGGCTGATGGGCAAACTGATGACAAGACTTAAAGAGGCGATATAAAAGGTGCCTGCAATCATGGCCAGAATGCCGAACCGACCATGGTCCGGGGACCAGGAATCGGTCAGAATTTCCCAGAGCATGCCGCTTTTAAAGACAGGCAGGCTCAACATCACCATGAAACCCAGAACGCAGAGGGTGACACCCGCGCATAAAAAAGATGCACCGGCAAAAACAGCCGGTGCACATTTATCCTTCAACGACATCAGTTAACAGGAATGAATCCCATGTCGGAAACAATTTTCTGGCCTTCGGGGCTGAGCAGGTAGGTGATCAGCTTTTTGGCAAGCCCCCTATATTCACCTTTGGTATTGCTGAAAAGACCTCTGGCTATTTTGTATTCGCCGGACTGAACCGTTTTCAAAGTAGGAATGACCCCGTCCAGGGCAATCGGGGCAACCGTTTCATCCATGTATCCCACGGAGACATATCCAATGGCATAGGGGTCATTGGTAACGGCCGCCTTCATGGCGCCGTTGGAAGCAACAAAATTGGCTTTCTGGGAAATATCCCCCTTGCCCAGGGCTTTTTTCCAGAACACCTCACGGGTGCCGGAAGACTTGTCCCTTGTGTAAATGTTGATGGTCCGGTCTTCACCGCCAAGGGCCTTCCAGTTTACGATTTTTCCGGCATAGATATCCTTGAGCTGTTCGCTGGAAAGCGCCTTGACCGGATTTGACGGGTGAACCACCGTGCCCACGCCGTCAATGGCCCACTGGTACATGGAAAGATTATATTTTGAAACTTCTTCATCCGTGGGTTTACGACCGGAGTTGCCAATGTCCACCAGGCCTTCTCCCACCTGTTTGATCCCGGCACCGGATCCACCGCCGGCAATGGTGATCTGGATATCAGAATTCATTTCCATGATTCGCTTTGCCGCCTCTTTCATCACCGGGATGTGGGCCGTGCCCCCGGCGATGCGCAACACCCCCTTTTCGCCCTTAAATGCGTCGAGTTCAGACGCATATAATGTGCCTGAAACCAAGGCAATAATAGACAATACAGCTAAACATGAGTACAGTTTGAATACCTGTTTCATTTTTTCTCCTTAGTTTTTTATCAGAAAATTCGATTGGAACAATCAATAAATACAATAAACTCTGAAATTTTTCCAGTATTTTTCATCAGATCGCAAGCAATGGTTAAAATCCAGAGGTTAAAGTACCAGAACGGACCCAACCCCATATATTGTGGTGGGCATAGAATCCTGAATCTAAGCACTTATAGACAAAAAGCTCACCCTGGAAATTTTCAAAATTCTGTTTTGTAGATAAGCCGTTCAGGCAGATCCCAACTTTATTTCTTCCACATTAAGTGATATTTAAGAACCGTTTTCAATAATGTTGCTCAAAGGAAGTGTTGAATATGGATCAGAAACCCAGAATGAGAAACGGCCTTGACCGAGCCCGTCATGCAATCTTTTTTGAGGTTATTCTACTATTTTTAAGTGTAATCGTTCTTACTGGGCTTCTTAATCAGCCCGCCATACATATGGGGGGGTTCGGTATCATAATGGCATTCATAGCAATGGTCTGGAATTATATATATAATTGGATTTTTGACCATGTTTGGGTTTACCTTAAATATCCCCTCTACCCAAGAGGGTTGAAGTTAAGAATTTTTCATGCAATGAGCTTTGAATTAGGACTAATGGTAATCGCGATTCCCTTTACAATGGTTTGGATGGGCTTTAGTTTTGTTCAGGCCTTGGAGTTAGATATTGCTTTTACAATAGCTGTCCTGATCTATACGGTCATCTTCAATTATGCTTACGATATGATTTTCCCAGTCCCTCAAGTTATTTAAATCCAGGAGCGTTGGCTAATAGAAGAGCGTTTAATCGATTGTTGCCCATCAACACAGGTCCGTGTGGTCTATACGTCACAGGCAACAAATCGATTAAATGTGTGAACTGGATCTGCCTAAAAATTGATAAAAAAGATTGGCGGAATGGTGAAAAGACGCAACTGTTCTTACCACGGGTATTGTATGCTCCTTACAAGTGCCGCGTCCGACGTACGCGACCATCTAAGTGGTCGTGAAATTTCAACTGGTCACTTCCTTCCAGCTATCAAGTGGGAACAAAGCTGGCGAACTTCCCCGGACTTTAACAGTATCTCTGACCAGTAACATTGATATTTGCATGTGGATGGTCAACGCAAAAATTGCAGCATTAAAAGGAAATCAAGCTGGGGAAAGTCGTAACTATTGTTCGGATAAATGCAAAGCAGCTTGTCCAACGTATAACCAGCAATTGTTCCCCAAAGATTTCAAACACACCTCAAGCCGTGAAGCCCAGCCCATACTAAGGCAATTCGTTTTGGAAAGGGATAATTACACCTGTCAAATCTGTTTTAAAAATATTCCTGACATTGAATTGCATTGCTATCATATCCTTGGCTATAAACAAAACAGGGCCTATGCTGAAGATCCCGACAACTGTGCTTCCCTTTGCAAAGCATGCCATACCATAAAAAAAGGCCATAAATTGCCCGGCTGCAATTACAAGGATTTGCGGTGCAAAAATCCAACGGCCGCCCTTCGAATATCATTCTATTCAGCCGGATGAAATTAAGGCAGTTTATAAAATAAGCCTTAAATACAATCATAAAATTATTTTTGTTGAAATTTATATCTTCTATATATAAAAGTTTTTATAATTTATTTTTGTAGGCGTTCGTTTTTATTTCAAAATCTTATCATGGACAAGCATAATGATAGGTGCTTTAGGCATAGGTGGCGGTATGGGATTTTTTGGTGGTGGAACAAGGTATGTGGGCCCCAAGCCTGTAAATTACTTATTTATTGATGGCGGCTATTTGAGAAGGGTATACGATAATTTCATAATGAAAATTTTTGGCCGCAACGGGACAATCTTTCCTGATTTTGAGCTTATTAAAAATTACGGAAATCCAAAATCAACAAAAGTTTTTTATTATGATTGCCCAGTACCCCGAAAGAAAAGTGAATCGAAAGAAGACCATGATAACAGGTTAAAAATACAAGAAGGCTTTTTTAACTCTATACGGTATTTAGATGGCTACCACTTGTTTGTGGGTCAAACTGTTGGCCATCCAGGAGAAGAGCGACAAAAACAAGTAGATGTTAAAATTGCTGTTGATATGTTAATGCACGCTCATAGAGGTAATATGAGCCATTGCACCCTTTTGGCAGGTGATCAAGATTTTAAGCCAATTATTGATGCTCTTGTTTGGGAAGGGATAAATACCAAAATTTGGTATAAATCTGGCTCAACCAGTAGAGAACTGATTTATGCGGCAGATACAAAAGAAGAACTTACATATTCTAAATTATATCACTTTCTACCATTGAATTTCAAAAATGAGAACCCTATACCACATTCATATTGTAGCTCTGAAAGACCTAAAGAAGAAATGGATTTGTTAAGCACACAGGAAAATAGTGCAAGGCGACAGATTGAATTGTTAAAGAATGCAAAAGACGAATTCTACATGATTGAACCGTACATTAATAAGCAAAACAAGGAAATGTTCGACATTTATAAGTTTGGGGACTTGGATATGCTTAAAAGATTTTATGAGGCAAAAAACGGGAAGGTGCGTTGGAATGGGTAATCCCGCCTATCAACCAATGCACTCACATTCCCTGCTAACTATCAGTAAAAGCAAGGTTTTTATTAATGGTATCAATGCTCAGATTTTCTGAAATTCTCCCAGATACAACATGTTGTATTTTGGGGAATCCGACCAAAAGCGACAAATAATAGACACATTGTGGGATTTAGCTGTATCATATATGCCTCAGGTTAATCACCGCTTCGGACACTTTTTATATGTCACAGTGAAATAATTCCAAACAGTCAACGGAAGTGACTTAATTATTTGCAACTCAGGTACTCTCCAGGCCCCCTGAGTTGCAAATAATTGCTGCTCCGCCTGATTTTATTGGGTTTTCTGAGCTAAAAATTGTCCGAACCATTGGTTAATAACATATAAATTTATTCTT
>QKDP01000197.1 GCA_003252055.1 Desulfobacter postgatei
ATCCTGGCCTTCCCAAAGTTGATCCTGGCCCTGGCCTTTGTTTCCGCCCTGGGCCCGGGCATTGAAAACGCCATCATTGCCATCTCCATCACCTCCTGGCCACCCTACGCCAGGATCGCCCGGGCAGAGACCCTCACCATCAGACATTCGGATTTCATAAAAGCCGTCAGGCTTCAGGGCGCAAGTGTCTTAAGGATTATTATCGGCCATATCATGCCCCTTTGCCTGCCTTCCCTGATTATCCGGGTCACCCTGGATATGGCAGGAATTATCCTCACAGCCGCAGGCCTTGGTTTTTTAGGGCTTGGTGCCCAGCCGCCCTCTCCAGAATGGGGGGCCATGACCGCCGGCGGAAGAACGTATATCATCGACCACTGGTGGCTGATCACCATGCCCGGGACCGCCATTTTTATTGTCAGCCTTGCATTCAACCTTCTGGGGGACGGGCTTCGTGAAGTCCTTGATCCAAGGAGTGACAACTGATGACCGGCGACACGCCACTGCTCACGATAAATGATCTGTCCGTGGCCTTTCCGTCTCCCAAGGGGGATGTTTGTGCTGTCAACAATGTCGGTTTTTCCATGGGCAGGGAAAAAATAGGCATCGTGGGAGAGTCCGGTTCCGGAAAGTCCGTGACCGGCCGGGCTGTTCTGCGTCTGCTGCCGCCCTGTGCCAGGGTCAGGGCATCGGAAATCTCTTTTAAGGGGAAAAACCTTCTGGAATTTTCCGAAAAGCAGATGAGAAAAATCAGAGGCATGGAGATCTCCATGGTGATGCAGGATCCAAAGTACTCCCTGAATCCGGTAAGAACCGTGGGCGAGCAGATCCGCGAGGCCTATGCCATCCATCATAAAGCTGGAAAAAAGCAGGCCCGGCAAAAGGCCCTGGATATGCTCGAAGCGGTCAGAATCAGGAATCCGGAGCAGGTTTACGGCCTTTATCCCCACGAGGTGTCCGGGGGCATGGGCCAGAGAATCATGATTGCCATGATGCTTATTCCCGAACCCAGCCTGCTCATTGCCGATGAGCCCACATCCGCCCTTGATGTTACGGTGCAGCTCCAGGTGCTTGCCATTCTTGATGATCTGGTCAGTGAACGGGGCATGGGTCTTATTTTTATTTCCCATGATCTTGAGCTTGTCTCCTCGTTCTGCGACAGGGTGATCATTATGTACGGCGGACGAATCATGGAAGTCGTGGACGCCGGCAATCTGCATAAATCAAATCATCCTTATACTAAGGGACTGCTTTCCTGTCTGCCCAAAATAGACGACACCCAGGAGCACCTGCCCACACTTGTCCGGGATGATGCCTGGCTTAAGCCGGTACCAGAACCCTTCAGCGGGGAGGCTGTCTCATGATTGCTGTTGAGGATCTCAATGTTTTTTTCGGTCGTGGCCGGACCCGTAGCCATGCGGTAAGAGATGTTAATTTTACCGTGAAAAAGGGCGAAAGTTTCGGCCTGGTGGGAGAGTCCGGATCAGGCAAATCAACGGTGCTTAATTGTATTTCAGGGCTTTTTACCCATTGGACAGGACGTATGGAAATTGGCGGTGTTAGGTTAGCGCAGACAAGAAGGGACATGGCGTTCTGCCGCAAAGTTCAGATGGTTTTCCAGGACCCCTACGGCTCTCTTCATCCCAGGCATACCATTGACCGGACACTAAAGGAACCGGTGAAGATACACCGGTTTGGGGATGCCAACCACCGGGTGGCGCGTGTGCTTGACGAGGTGGGCCTGGGCGCGAAATTCAGGTTTCGTTTTCCCCATCAGCTCTCCGGCGGGCAGCGCCAGCGGGTGGCTGTGGCCCGGGCTCTTATCCTTGAGCCTGAAGTTATCCTGCTTGATGAACCCACTTCTGCCCTGGATGTATCCATCCAGGCCGAGGTGCTCAATTTGCTCCAGGATCTGCGAAGGGAAAAGAACTTGACCTATATTCTTGTCAGTCACGACCTTGCCGTGGTCTCCCATATGTGCAATAGGCTGTTGGTGATGAACCGTGGGAAAACCGTCGAAACCATTACCCGCAGTCAGCTGCGAAGCGGTACGATCAGTGAAAAATACACAAAGCAGCTTCTTGTGGCCGGCAAGGGATATGACCGAGCCGCCGTTGACCAGTTCCAGGATTTCAGCTGAACCTCTGTCAGAGATTGTTTGGTAACTATGGGCCGGATACCGGTCTGTTCTTTAACCCCGAGAATAAAAGCTGTGCATTGTTCGCTTTGGAGACTGTATTGTCCCCAAAATTATGATAGTATAAATGGAAGCATTACCAGGATCCACAGGATCCAAAGGTCAATGTTTAATTAGAAGTGTTTAATCAGGAGGATAAAATGAAAAACAGAGGTTTGAAGCTCTCAACTCTAATCATTCTTGTTTGTTTTGGGTTAACCACCATCCTGCCGGCCGCAGCTCTGGCCGGGCCGGGGCCGAAACACGGTCCCTGGGGAGGCTCCCACTGGAGAGGCGGTCACGGTCCCGGAGGAAAATACGGTCCTTGGGACGGCCCCCATCGGAGGGGCGGTCACGGTCCCGGAGGAAAATATGGTCCGATTTTCAGGCATGTTCCGCCGGGCGGTCAAATAATCAGACACCGTGGGGATAATTATTTTTTCTACGGCGGCGGCTGGTACAGGCATAGACCTGACGGTTATTTCTGGGTTTATCCGCCGCTGGGTATCATTACCTACAGTCTTCCGGTTGCTGCTGTTACGGTGCTGATCGCGGGATTAACCTATTATATGTATGACAATGTGTATTACAGAAGAGTACCTGCCGGATATGAGGTGGTACAAGTTCCCACCCAGACAACCACCATTGTGCAGCCTCCTGCCGCACCAGTGAATCCGGCGGTTTCCGGATCCCAGGTCGTGGTAACGACCAACATTCTTAATGTCCGGTCCGGTCCGGGAATAAATCATGCCGTTGTAGCCCAGACCTATATGGGCAATGTACTGATCGTCCAGGGCAGTGCATATGACTGGTATTATGTCCGGCTTCCTGATAATACCTATGGCTGGGTCATGAAAGCGTTTGTGACTGTTCCCAGCAACGGGGGGCAGGGGTAAGTGCGTGTTTGTCAATAAAGTTCAGGAATGTGCACGATTTATACAGGAACGCATGCAGGTGGGGCCTGTTGCCGGTATGATTACGGGAACAGGCCTTTCCGATACCCTGACTGACCTTGTGGTCCACCAGATGTTTCCCTATTCGGGGCTGCCCCATTTTCCCAGGGCCACGGTGGACAGCCACAAGGGGTGTCTTGTCCAGGGCAGTCTTAACGGCAGGGATATTCTTGTTTTCCAGGGCCGGATACATCTGTATGAGGGGTATTCCCCGGAGCTTGTCACGTTTCCGGTAAGGGTGCTTCAGGCCCTTGGGGTGCCAATGCTTATTCTTACCAATGCAGCCGGTGGTATCAACCTGAATTTCAGTGCCGGAGACATTATGCTCATCCGGGACCATATCAACCTTACCGGGAGAAATCCCCTTGCAGGTCCCCACGAGGAATCCTTTGGTCTACGGTTTCCTGATATGACCCGGGTGTATGACGCGGACTTAAGCAGGCGTGCCGTTGGGGTTGCTGCACAGGAAAAGATTCAATTACAGTCCGGGGTATATGCCGGTCTTTTGGGGCCAAGCCTTGAAACGCCGGCGGAAACCCGGTTTCTAAAAATTATCGGTGCCGATGCCGTGGGGTTTTCTACGGTAATGGAGGCCATCGCCGGGGTTCACGCCGGTATGAAAATTCTGGGGTTTTCCCTGATTACCAATATCAATAATCCTGACGCACCTGAACAGACCACCCTGGAGGCTGTGGTTGAGACTGCAGCAAAGGCATCTGAAAAATTGAACCGGATCATTACCGGGGTTGTTGGGCAACTGGCGTAATAACAGCCATCGGCTGACCTGGTGTATCAACACCCAGGCTCAACCCACAACAAAACATGAAAGTAATTTAATAACTTATTGGGACTTTCATATAAACCATCAAATAAGAGGAGATCCCATGAGAATCGTTACCCGTCCTGATTTTGACGGCATTGTCTGCGCAGTTCTTCTGCGGGACGCCCTGGAACCGTCTTTACCGATATACTGGATAGAGCCCAATGCCATTCAGTCGGGTGAGGCTGATATCCGGGATGGTGACATCCTTGCCAATCTGCCCTGGCATCCCCAAGCCTATTTGTGGTTTGATCACCATATCTCCAACAAACCTGTCCAGGAGGTGCCCGGCGCCTTTGACATTGCACCGTCTGCCGCAGGGGTTATCTATAAGTATTATAAAACCCAAAATCTTCTGGACAATCGCTTTGATGAGCTGGTGGATCAGACCGATATAATTGATTCTGCCGATCTGACACTGGAACAGGTCAGGGCGCCTCAAGACTATCCTTACCTGATTTTGTCCATGACCATTAAAAATAACGATTTTCAGGATATCCCCTATTGGGAGCGCCTGGTGGAGATGCTTGGCAAAGCGGATATTCACGCCATATTAAAGGACCCTGAGGTGGCCGGCCGGTGCCGGGAAGTGATTGCGGAAAACAAGGCATTTAAAAATTACCTGAAAACCTATACTACTATGGTTGAACGAATTTCCGTGACCGATTTCAGAAGCCTTGAAAAAGCACCTTCGGGCAACCGTTTCCTGACCTATTCCCTGTTTGCGAACTCCATTGCCAGTGTAAAGATACGGTATGCCGGGCAGGACAAAAAACAAGTACTCATCAGCGTTGCTCACAGCATTTTCAATCCTGAATGCCGGGTGAATGTGGGTGCCATGCTTGCCCGTTACGGTGGTGGCGGACATTTCTGTGCCGGCGGATGCACGCTGGATGCCCATGATGCCCAGGAAAAAATTGACGAAATCCTGGATATTTTAAAGGCTAATCAGGGATAGCTCCCCGTTAATCAATCTTTTTGACTTTGTCCCTGATGGAACCGTTTTCCGCAGCGTCCATGAATTCGTCCCCTAACACTCTGCACATATCTGCGGCTTTGTTCCAGGCCGAAATCCTTTCATTATCCCGTCCCATGAGCCGCACAAAATCCTGGCGGTCCGGGATGCGGCCAAAGGGCAGGGTGGCAACAAATTTGGGAGACGGGGCCAGAAGAATTATCCGATCCACTGCCCTGCCTTTGAGTCTTCGTTTGGGAAATTTTTTATCAAACCAGCCAGGGGTCAGTTCCGTATAAAAGTGGGGATACAGGATAAAACCGGTCTGTTCCGGGGTTAAGGAAAATGCCGGGTGGTAATCCAGAAGTCCTCCGTCCCGGTAAGTGCCCTCAGGTGCGCCCGCAATATGGTTTACGCCCTGCATGACCATGGGGATGGACCCTGATGCCAGAATTGCTTTGGAAAAATTTTTCCGGTCAAGGGGGATGGGTGTTGTGGGAAAATCGTCTTCTTCCAGTATCCTGGTGTCATATTGGGGGTGGTGGAACAGAACGCGTTCAAAACAGAACTGCTGAAGTTTTCTGGATATTGCATTCAGGGCAAACGCCTGCCCTACGCCAATGGCCTGGACAAGACTATGTCTTGAACCCATGAGCCCTTTACACCGGGAGGCAGAAAAACCAATGCGGATCCATGGGTGGCTCAATATTTCATCAATGGCCTGGTTTGTGAGAAATTCATCCATGATCCGCCGGGTTTCCCTGGCTATCTGGATTGCCGAAACCCTGCCCTTATAATGCTGATGGGTGTATGCGTGTTTAAGACGGTCAAAGGCCTCCCGGCAGTTGGTCTGGGCTGCTGCGGCAAATTTCCATGCCCCGATGGAGGTGCCAAACAGGTGCAAAGGCCGGGTCCGGCCTGAAAACCACTGGGAAAAAATTACGGAATCAAGCCCGTAAATGCTGAGCCATTTGGCGGCGCCCGATGCCCCGAGCATGGCATCAATATCGTCAGGAGAAAGGCCGTTTTCTTTGATATGGCGGTAAGCTGTTGCGCCGGCAAGGATGCTGAGATTGTCTGACATGGGGGAGAGCACCTTCTCTTTTAAATTCCTTTTTGGGGTAAAATGCGGATCAACAATAACATAAGGGAATTAAGAAATAAATAAGCACATCGCCCAAAACCAAGTAGGGGCGGTGTATTGATTTACGGCCATATTCGGTCTTTTATTTGAGTTTGATTTGTATTATACCTTGGCCCATGAATACGGATTGCGAAAAACCGGTTTTTTATTCTGTGGGACGGTCCGTGTCCGATCCCGTTCGCCGGGCGGAAATAAAAATAAAGCGTTCCGTGTTTGTCTGCAGACTGGGCTACGTTGATACCATTGAAGAGGCAAAGGGATTTATTTCCAATATCTCCAAAGAATACAAGACCGCCACCCATAACTGCTGGGCCTATGTGGTGGGCGATTCCGGGCAGATCAGTCATTGCTCAGATGCGGGTGAACCGCCGGGTACGGCCGGCAAGCCCATGCTCAATGCGCTTTTATCCCATCATATGACCTGTACTGCAGCGGTTGTTACCCGTTACTACGGCGGGGTGAAGCTCGGGGTTCGCGGTCTGATTGAGGCCTACGCCCAGGCTGTGGGTGAAGCCATTGGCCAGGCCCCCCTGGTCCGGCTGGTGAAGACGGAATCGTTTCAAATCAGCCTGGATTACAGTCTGAATGATTCATTTTTAAACCGCATCAGTGCCTTGAAGACCACAATTGCCGGAACGGATTATAAAGAACGGGTCACCCATGACCTGGTCGTGGAGTTGTCCGATCTTTCGGCCCTGGAATCAGTGCTCATTCAATATCAACGCCAGGGGCTTCTGGATTATACAGCTAAAAAGTATTGACACCCAGAAAAAATTCAGTATTCTTTAATATGAATTAGAAATACTGAATTTGGGGAATAAATGAAAGTCAAACTGGGCCCGTTGCTGCGGGCTATTCGAAATTCACGCCATCTGACCATCAAAGAGGTGGCATCAAAAGCCGGGGTCAGTTCAAGCCTGTTGTCCCAGATTGAACGCAACCGCATATCCCCGTCCCTGGATACCCTGCTGGAATTGCTGGAAGTTTACGGGGTCTCTCCGGAGAAGTTTTTTAAAGATTATGAGACCATGAACCGGGTGGAGATTATAAAAAAGGACCAGCGCCGGGTTTACCAGCGCAAGGG
>QKDP01000331.1 GCA_003252055.1 Desulfobacter postgatei
CGGTATCACAGTTTTTTGAAAGGTTCAGACCAATGATTATTGACGCCCACACCCATATATACCCTGACGATGTCGCAGATAGAGCGCTCAGTACTGTAATGGAAAACGGCAATGGACTTGTAAATATCCATACTGACGGAACATACAGCGGCCTGGTTGCGTCAATGAATACGGCGGGTATAGATTATTCCATCGTACTCCCTGTCGCCACCGGCCCGGGACACGGGAAAAACATTCTGGAATGGATCAGAAAGGTTGCCCCTTTGTCAAAACGGGTTATTTTCTTCGGTTCTGTTCATCCCCAGGATCCCGGCTGTATGGAGACAATCAAAGAAATGCGCAAGGCAGGTATTCAGGGCATTAAATTTCATCCCGGTTACCAGAATTTTGCCGCGGATTCAATTGAAGCACTAAGGGTATACGAAGAAATTTTAAAAAATGATATGGTTCTTCATTTTCATTCGGGATTTGATCCCAGCCTGCCCCATTGTGATTACACATCTGTAGAGCGCTTTGCAGCCATTGTTAAATCCTTCAGCGGCTCAAAAATTGTGCTGGCCCATGCAGGGGGAATGGATGAATGGCAGAAAGTCAATAATCTTCTGGGAAACCGGGGATGTTATTTCGATATCGCCTGGGTTTTAGAAAAGATGAAAGAGGATGAATCCGCCAGGGAACTGTACAGGCAGAATGATGATTATTTCCTCTTTGGTACTGACACGCCATGGTGCGACCAGACGCATTATGTACAGCTTATCCGGAATTCCGAGACCCTGACCGAAGACCAGAAAGATAAGCTGTTCTTCAAAAATATACTCAAACTTATAAAAATTGAAGACGAGTTATTATGGGATGACTGATCATCATGCGGCGCTAAATATAAAATTATTGGTAAGGAGTGTTTATGGATAATTTGCTTGATCATCCGTTAATTGGGCAACGTTATTTTTTCCCCCGTAGGGGATTTTTTGCGGACCCGTTTTGGGTTGATGTTGATGGTGCCAGATTAGCATGCAGCTATCATGAAATTAATCCCGGGGCGAAAACGCTGGTACATTTTCACGGCAATGGTGAAATTGTTGATGACTGGCGCGGTGATTTTGTTACCTTGGTTAATCAGATGGGTTGTAATTGCCTGTTGGCGGAATTGCGCGGTTATGGGCAATCAAGCGGTCAGGTGCAATTAGGTAAAATGCTTAGCGATGTAGCGCCAACCATCGAAGCTTTAAAATGTAAAGAGCAGGACTTGATTTTTTTCGGCCGCAGTGTGGGTGCTATTTTTGCCCTCGAAGCAGCAGCGCGTTTTCCTAATGCTGCCGGCTTGGTTCTTGAGAGTGGTATTGCCGATGTGCTTGAGCGTTTGTTGTTACGTATTCACCCTGATGAGCTTAATGTTGATTTGTCTACGTTACGCCAAGTCGTAGATCAGCAGCTTAATCATCAGCAGAAAATAGCTTTATTTAAAGGCGATGTGCTGGTGATGCACACAATTAATGATGGCCTGGTGGATGTTAGTCATGGTAAGCGGCTTTATGATTGGGCGCCGGCGCGTAAAACCATTAAGCTGTTTGACCGGGGTGATCATAACACGATTATGATGTTTAATGCCGAAGAATATTTTGCCTGTTTGGAAAATTTTATTCGTGGGTTAAACGAATAAAATCAAAGGCCAAGGGCTTTTCGGCAGTGTAGCAATTCCCCGGGGTCACCGGTGTGTTTGCCCGGATCATCAGACAACTTAACCGTGGGACGGCCTTCCATGCCGGGTTCAGGCTGTACCCAGGATAATTTGATCACAATATTCAAGGGATCAGCCCCCACATCATTGGTCAGATTGGTGCCGATCCCGTAGGCGTCTTTTACCTGCCCCCGACAGAACGAATGAATTTTTATTGCCCGTTCCACATCCAGGCCGTCTGAAAACACAATGGCCTTGGTGCCCGGATCAATACCCTTTTCTCTGTAGTGGCGGAGGATGTCCCGGGTAAAGATTTCAGGGTCTCCGGAATCCTGGCGGACACCGGAAAACCTGCCGGCCCGGTCCCTGGTAAAGGACTTTAAAAAAACCTTTGTGGTAAAGGTATCGGTCAACGCAATGCCCAGCACATCGGGGTAAACCTTAAGCCAGGCATCCATGGCAGCGGCATTGGCCGTTTCATAGTCGGTCAGGGCCGAATGAAACATAATCCATTCATGGGCCAGGGTTCCCACCGGGGCAAGTCCGTAGACTCTGGCAAAATGCACATTGGAAGTGCCGGCCATGCGGTGGTGGTCCAGCGCCAGAACATCCTCAAGAAAATGGGCGTGGTTGGCAATGGAAAACCGCCGCCGGGTACCGAATTCTACAAAAGTCAGACCGGCATTGGACATCATTTGCGCCTTGGTCTGGTTGCGCTCCCGGATAGCCTGCCTGGACAAAATTTCAGGACGGGTGACCTTGAAATAGGTTTCAGAAATCACGGCCAGCAGCGGCACTTCCCATAGAATGGTTCGGCACCAGGGCCCTGCAACCCTGACCGAAAGCATATCTCCCTGCTGGAAAATTTCCACCTGGTCCGGGTCATAACGGTATGAAGACAGATAATCCAGGTACGCTTTTGTAAAATAGGGACAGGCCTTGTCCAGCCACACCCTTTCATCACGTGTCAAGTTTAAGCCTGCCATCTGCGCCACCTGGTCTTTAATCAAGCCGTCAAATCCCGCAGGGAAGGGGGTGCGACCCCGGTTCGTCAGTTCATACCGGACCTGGGCCTTGGGATACAGCCGCCACACGGCCTGCTGCATGGTGAATTTATAAAGATCGTTGTCAAGTATGGTCTCAATCATGGGTATAAAATATATTCTAAAAAAAATTTGTATATGAATTTTAAAATATTCCCGGCACTCACCGGTTTTTAAACGCCAGCCGGAATTTTTCTGCACTGCCGTCAGAAAGAATAATTTCATTTTCATTTATAGTAACGATTTCATATCCTTCAATCGTATCTTTTTCCCCTAACACCCTGTCATTAATAACCGTTACCCGGGCAGACGGTGTCTTAGACCATGAAATGGCCTGAAGCTTCAGGTTTTCCCGCTCCAGAGTCTGAATATAGACGTTTTCCGCCGGGCTTGCGCGGTCCGCTTTGGCGGGTGCGGTCTTTTCAGGGAAACTTTTCTCCGAAATCCTTTTGGCCGGGCCGCTGTTAACCGGAGCTGTTTCTTTCGCCACCGGGGCCGGCAGTGTTTCTATGTCAAAAGGCTGACGGGAGAGCACAGGCGCTGAGTATTTTACAGCAGGCGCTTTGGATTTTGACAGGTGTGTTTGCCCGGCGATGGAAACAGGTTTGTTTTCAGGGTCTGCGGTCCGGGGTTGCGCCGGTAGTTGTCCGGCTGGTGAAGGCCGGTCCGAATCCGGCAAGATCTTTGGAGCAGACATATCTTTTTCCCGCAGCACCGGTTTAGCCGGCCCTGCCCCGGATGGGCCTTTGTCCTCTTTCTTTACAACAGGAGCAATTGCTTTTCCCGGTAAAGAGAACATATTTCCCGGCACGAAAACATAGATCACAACAGCGGCCAGAACCAGGCCAACCCAGGCAGCGACAATCAGCCCTGGTCCCTTCCGGGATTGCAGTCTTTGGGACGGCTTATCATCTCTCCGGTCCCGGGATTTGAACCCCACACCGTCATCAATACCGCTGTGGCGGTCCATGGAAGCCTGCTCAACCTTTTTTAACGCTCTTAGGATCGTACTCATTTTAACACCATTTTTTCGGGAGAAGACTATCTGTCATCTGTTTTTTCATGCATATGTTTAATCGCCTCAAGTTCCTGGAAAAGAACAATCTTTGTCATGGGCCCCACCAGACCGTCAGGTGCCAGTCCATACCTTTTTTGAACAGTTTTGACGGCATTGACAAGGCCGGTGTCATAGGCGGCAGTGGGTGCAATTTTTTCAAATCCCAATTGCTGCAGGGCAAGCTTCACCGACATAACTGCCGCAGGAGGGCTGGAAGGCGAAATCAGCCCGGCATATCCGAAAATATCCTTCCATACAATAAAAATATCTTCCGAAAGAAACGGTGCAAGTTCCCCAAGATCCACCTTGACCCCATGCTGAACATCATCTGCTGCAATGAGGCACAGATGCTGATTTTCAACCCCGGTTACGGCCAGGAATCCTGTATGCCCGTCCACTGAAAACGATAAGATGGCCGGCAGGTTGAACCGTTTTATCTCGTTTTTATTGCCTATAAGGTGCAGCACCTTCAGTTGCTTTGCCTGCATGGCCCGGATTTCAAAAAACCGGGCGTCGGAAAATGCTTGGCCAGACCCGTCAAGACCAAAAGCCCGGGCATCCGCATCTTCAGCCCATAAAGAGAGCACAAGGTCCAGCACATTTTCCCGGGTGGCCCGGGAAACGATTTGGGCAAGATAGGATGAAATCTCTTTACTGCCGGATAACACCGGGAAAGGTTTTGGCGGTTTCCAGGACACAGGGAAACGGACCGTCTCCCCAAAGGTTGACCCAGGGTGTTTCTTTTGCGGTTCCGGCGGGGCCAGATTTATTCCGGCAGACGATGCCTGGCCCGAAAGTGGCACTGGCGGAATTTCTTTGACGGTTGCACTGCCCTGGTCAGGTCCGGGCGGCTTCAACGGCTTCAAAGCGTTTTGTGACAGGCCCTGGGCGGAATCCGGCGTCATTTGAGCAGAAGGGGTCGAGGAGAGATCCGGGGGGGCAGGCAAGGGATTTTCCGGCCTGCCTGTGACGGAAAAAAAGAAAAAAAACGATGCAGCCAAACAGCCGGCACAGGCCAGGGCAAAAACGGCCAGCGCCTTTTGAGATCTGCGACCTGACCCCGGAGGTCCTCCCCGGCTCTTGCCGGCATCCACCTCTTTAAAAGCAATTTTAACCAGATCCGGGGTCACCTTTTTTTTCCCCAGGCTGAAAGCGGCCACAAGGGAACGGTCACATAGAATATTGATCAGCCGGGGTGTCCCTTTGGCGTACCGGTAAATCAGATTCACCGCCCCGGGGGAAAACAGGGTCCGGACATGGGCCGAGGCCTTGTTCACCCGGTGACGGATATACTGCCGGGTCTCTTCCAGGGTCAAGGATCTGATATGGCAGCTTAAATTGATTCGCTGTCGAAGCTGGCGCATGTCATGGGAATTTAACAGATCGGACAGTTCGGGCTGACCCACCAGGATAATCTGCAGCAGTTTGTTCCTGGTGGTTTCAAGGTTGGATAAAAGGCGCAGCTGCTCCAGGGTTTCCCGGCTTAAATTCTGGGCCTCATCAATGAGCAGGACCACGGTCTTGCTTTGGGCTTTCTTTTCCAGAAGAAAGAGATACAGGGCCTGGGTCATCTCTGCAGTATCCTCAGTTGCGCAATCAATGGCCAGTTCGGCCAGGATGGCTTTGAGCAACTGCCGGGCATCCAGCTTGGAGTTAAAAATAAAGGCGGTTTCAACATCCGGCCCCAACGCTTCCAGAAAACTGCGGCAAAGGGTGGTTTTCCCTGTTCCCACCTCACCGGTGACTTTGGCAAAACCCTCCTGCTGGGAGACGGCATAACTTAAATGGGCCAGGACCTCTTCATGGCTTGAACTTAAAAATAGAAACTCAGGATCCGGCACCAGCCTGAAAGGTTTTTCCTTTAGTCCGAAATAAGTGGTGTACATGGTTTACCAAAAGATTCTTAAGTTCTGCTGTTTCTATTATATTCTAAAAAGATTATCTTAGGGTATAATTTTCAAAAAGGATAGATACTTTATGCAAATAAATACAAAACAAGACCATACCGCCGTGATTGTTGTGGATATCCAGGCAGATTTTACCCAGGCCATGCAAGGCAGCCTGGCCGTTGAGGGCGCTGACCGGGACTACCTTGATGCGGCAGAAAGCGAAACCCGCCGACTCAATGCGCTTGGTTATCCGATATATGCCACCCAGGACTGGCATCCGGCAAACCATATTTCCTTTTTTTCCAACCACGACAAAGCCACCGCTTATGAGGTCATTGAAATTGATGGCCGCCAACAGGTATTATGGCCCCCCCACTGCATTCAGGAGAGCCCCAATGCCCGGATTTTGATGGATGAAACCCTTTTTACGGCCATTGTAAAAAAAGGCATGGATCCAGCCTTTGACTCCTATTCCGGTTTTTTTGATGACGGAAAAAAAGAGACCGGCCTGGCTGATATACTTAAAGACGCAGGTATAAAAAAACTCATCATTTACGGACTGGCAACAGATTATTGCGTCAGGGCCACGGTCATGGATGCTAAAATGCTCGGGTTTGACGTGACACTGATTAAAAACCTGTGCCGGGGTGTTGCCCCGGAAAGCACGGCAGCAGCCCTGGAAGAGATGAAAGCGGCCGGAGTCGATATCTGCTGAACAAAAGCTATTTGAAACTGCGCTCGAATAAATCCTGCATCGCCGCCGCAGCATCATCGGTGAGATTCCGGGTGCCTGTTCCTGCAAAGGTTTTATGGTGAATCACGGGGGTGGCCATCTGCCAGTCATTATTCACCCAGGAAAACCAGGCTTTCCTGTCCTGCTCATAGACAAATATTGGACGGTTGAACAGTTTGCCCAATTCCACACCCCACCCGGTGCCGCCCTTAACGGTCTTGTCCGGCAGGATCCACCCTACGGCAAAAATCTGGTATCCATTATTGACCATATGAAAAATGGACTGGATAACCTTTCTGATTTTATTGCCCTTGGAAAAAGATCTGCCCAGACGGGCCGAAACAATATCCATTGAGATATTGCCCTTTTCAAGCGCCTCCTGGTTCAGCATCCGTATGCCTGAATCTCTTTCAATCGTATGGCCTTCATAGGAAAAATTAACTTCCTTGACACCGTATTTTTCTGCAAGTTTTCCAAATTCGGCTTCAGCGCCTCTGTGCCCGCCACTGTAGAGTGTAAATTGAGACGGATCATTATTCATGGTTCTTACTCCTCACATTAAATGTTCACCAAATTAAAAAAAACTGGGTTAGGTTTTAATTTTTGAATACTGTTTCGAT
>QKDP01000209.1 GCA_003252055.1 Desulfobacter postgatei
CTTCTTCGTTTTTCATTGTTCAGTTCACAATCTCGTTTGGTTATAACGCCAAAATCAGCGGCGCGGCTTTTTGCGTCCACTGGATTTTTTTGTTGTGCATTTTTCGTTTTGTGCTTTCGGTTAGCCGCACTTTGGATGATGTTTTGTAAGCCCAAGAAGGTCATATCAACAGGGGACAACAAATCATTGCCGAGTGCTCCCTTATCACCACCACATAACAGCCATGCTGTTTTTGTCGCATTGCGAAGGGCTGCTATAGCAGTGTCGATATCCATATTTTGTATGCCTTCAGCCCGGGTTTCTTGGTCATGTTTCGCTAAATATCTCTGTGCTGTTGGGTCAAGATCAAGGTTAAGCCCCATCTGTGCCACCGCACCCCGTGCCGTCATGAAGACCGGGTCATGATATTGTTCATAAGCATCCATTAAGGCCACGCCGAGACCAGCTAAGGAAAATTTTGATTGTTGATTATTTGGTTGATTTGGATCTATCTGATCAGCCAACGACAAGCTACAAAGCCATATACTGTGAAGAGTATTTCCAGCATTACCTTCCGAGGTTGCCCATTCGAAATAAAAGCCTCGATTAGTCTTTATGGTTCCATGAGCATTAAGAAACAGTTGAGCAGCTTCATGTGGTTCACCCATGTCTCTATACATCTTAGCAAGGTTAATCAGGCGAAGAGTGTTCAATGGGTCTTCTTCGCAAATTTTTTTACCAATTAGAATAGTCAGGTCTTTTCGATCATTATCGAGAAAATGCTGGGGTAGTTTATAGTCCCAATCATGAAGATTAGGGACGAATTCACCTTTAACACGAGCAGAAATTGCGGCTCCTGCCATTTCAACATACAGGCCATCGATATCATAACCAAATTCATCCCTGAGCAACTCCAGAGAAACTTGGGCTATCGTTCGATGTCTAGTATAGATATAATTGCCAGCTGCACTGGCCGCAGCTTCCTTTCCTAGTGGGAATATGACATTGCGTCTAATTTGTTGCAAGGAACTACGAAATATTTCAGCCATGACCTGTTTTGAAAGGAACATCTGCTTTTCAGCGTGCATAGCTGAAATATATGCAAATGCGTTAATTAGGGACAAACCGCTTCCTTTGATTTTCTGCTGCTCCAAGCGGCGAAGCAAAAGAAGAACATGGTCTTTTAGTCTATCTCCTATTCTGACTTTAAGCATTGCCCCAAGAAAGGCACCTTCCTCCGTTTCCGCTTCTTTAATCGCAGCATCTAATAGCATACGTACAATTTCTTTATTATGTTTACCGACAAGTCGGCCGAGCCCACGTTCACCAAATCCGCTCCATGCATTACAAATTGCAATTGCATCCTCTTCGCTGAGGCCGGAGAGTATTTCTTGCTGGTACGATGCATGGCTATGCCAATTTAGCATGTTTGCGCCACAAGAGCGCCAATCTGTATCCCGGCATGCAAATAGAAAATGTATATCGTTCCGCCCTTCATTATGTAATGCTGTGATAATATCAAAGATGTTATGTTTGGTTTTCTTTCGAAATAGCAGATCCGCATCATCGCTGGCTAAAAGCCAAGCGTGGCCAGTCTTTGGAAGAGCAAGGACCTCTTTTAACAAAAGCTCTGTATCGTCACTATAGTTCCATAATATTCGCCATTCAGGGTTGGATTTAGCTAACGTAGTGATAGTTTGCAAACATGCTGTAGACTTGCCTTCTCCCCCTGCACCAAGCAAAAGTACGACTTGTGGCTTATCACCTTCATAAGTGCTCAAATGGCCTGCAAGACGTTTAACAATTCCACGTTTTGGAACATGAGGATGTAATGCAAGCAGCCAATTTGGTGTACTACCGTCAAAAAAACGAAGTAAAACGTCATCCTCTATCTCGCGGTGATGTTGATCAAGAAATTCTTTCGTAATCTCAGACCAGCCAGAAAGAATAGGGAGGGCTTGTTTCGATCCCACAACTGGCAAGTCTAACTGACCTGATGCTGGCAATGGATAAGTCCACCAGTCCTTTTGGGGGATTTTACGCTCTGGGTGGAGTGCTTCGTTATTTATTACCCATGCTTGATGGTCAGGTGACCAGAGATAAGGCTGAAGAAGTAACTGGTTATTAGAAAAATCCACTTCTCCCCATAGCAGACCATTGCGCCATAGCTCGCCATCCCTCGCTTGAAATGATGCGCCCGACTGCACACAAAGATACCCTCGGCCAGCGCTGCTCATTTCCGGCATTATCCAAGATTCATGCATATGCCCATGTAAATAAATTACTTGGTATTTACCCAAAATCCCACATATCCTTTTTATTTTTTGGTCTTTAAACCAGTCCAAAGGGTGATGCCCCAAAAGTATTATTGTTTTGCAATCATTGGGTAGATGTTCGAACGCATTCTCTAAAAGATTTATGCCTGGTGATAAATTGTGACGGTCTTGATTGTCTTTAGAGAGCCAAGCGGTATTAATGCCAACAATGCCCAGTTTGTTCCCTTTGATCTCCAGAACTTCTGAAAAAGTTCCTGCTTCTGACTCAAGCCATTGTAAAGCGTCGGTTGAGTAAAGAAATTTTTGATAGGATTCTATGCCCTTAATAAGTGGCATTCGCTCCTCTTTACCTTCATGTGTTGGATCAAAAATTTTGGAGCCCGGTTTCACCATTGAATCCCGGTCAATATACTTAACAAGTTTCCGGTCGACGTCGTGATTACCCGGTACAATGAATATTTTACCTTGCCAATCATCACCAAGAGCAATTTCAAGTTCTAATAAAAATTCATCATTAAAAACTTGATAATCTTTTTTATCACCCTTGTTGGCTATGTCCCCCGTAACAAAAATCAAATCAGGGTACAGGCCTTTATCTTTTTGTATATGAATATGTTCAACAATACTTGGGAACAATTTGCGTTGAGCATATTCATCTTTACCAACATGAAAGTCGGAAAGATGGAGATAGCGTATTGAATCATCGGACATTATTACTTTATCCATTTATGTTTTAGGTGCACAACAAGTTGATCTGTGGTTTCCATCTATCTTTCATATTCACTTATCTAACGGGATAACACCCGAAAAGTTGGTGTATGCAGATCCGGATAACTTTTTAACATAAAAATTAAAAAATTCTTACCATTACACGAAATGATTCGTAAAGGATTTAATTTTAAATCGGTATTGCCACAGGCGCCGCTCAAATGTAAAGTCGAACAAGGTTTCATCAGCAAAAAATTAACTACCTTGGCCTGGTTTTCTGTTGTACAGCGCGACGTTATTTCCTGTACCAGTAAAGGGGCATAAAAATTCCCATGGAAACCCAATGAAGGACAATACCATGAAACGTTTTCGCCTGATTTTTTTACCGGTAGTATCGTTATGTCTGTTCCTTTTCGCACTTCAGGGACCGGCCCAAAGCGCGGAACTTGAAGCCCGGTTTGCCGGTCAGCAGACCGTGGATGAACAAAACGCCCTGGCTGTCACCTTTTCTTTACCCCTGGATACGACACAGGACTTAAGCAAATATTTCAGTATTAGTGAAAAAGCAGACGATGCCCCTGTGGACGGCGCCTGGATCCTGGCCAAGGATACCCAGGTGGCCTATTTCACCCAGATAAGACCGGACACCGCTTATTCCATCAATGTGGCAAAAGGACTGGCATCGGCCCAAGGTAAGGCCCTGGCCGAGAACGTCATATATGAGGTGACCACCCGGTCGGCCAAACCCACGATCGCATTCGGTTCCACGGGATTTATCCTGGCCACGGACCTGGTCAAGGGGCTGCCCGTGGACAGTCTGAACATCAAACAGGCTGACATTGATTTTTTCAGGGTGCGGCCGGATCAGTTGTCCGACTTCAAGGATAAATTCTGGGATTCCAAATATTTAGGGTATTACCGGTCGGATGAGCTTTCGAACCTGGCAGATCTTGTCTATTCCGGCCGCTGGGATCTGGACATTAAAAAGGACTTACGCTCCCGGTTCAACATCCCCATCACCCATATCCGGGAACTTAAAACGCCCGGCATATATATTGCTATACTCCGGGGCGCAGGCCACTATCGCGACGGCTACCGCATGATCTGGTTTTCCATTTCCGATTTAGGGGTACATGCCAGGGTATATGACACCGCCATCCGGTTTTTCATCCAGAGCCTTTCAACGGGAGACCCAATAGGAAAAGCCGCCATCAAGGGGTTTGCCAAGGATGGGAAAACCCTGTTCGAGCAGGCCACGGAAAAAGACGGCCTGTGCATTATAAAAGGTCATTTTGAAAAACTGTCACTGGTGTCTGTTTCCAGGCGTAATCATATCAGCCTGTTAGGCATGGATACCCCGGCCCTTGACCTGTCGGAATTTGCCATGGGCAATGCCCTGTTCAGGCCCCTGGACCTGTTTGTATACGGCCCCAGGGACATTTACCGTCCCGGGGAAACCGTTGTAATCGACGGCATCTTAAAAAACCAGGACGGCCAAAGGGTACCTGAAATAAAGGTGGCAACCAGAGTGGTTCAGCCTGACGGGAAAACCATCCGGGAATTTACCTGGAAGCCGGGCAAAGGCAATCATTTCAACACCAGTTTTCAGCTGCCCGCCAATGCGCTGACAGGCAAATGGCGGGTGAAATTTTCCAATGGCAATGACAAGTTTGAAGATTATCCCTTTCTGGTATCCGAGTTTCTGCCCGAGCGCATGAAGCTGGTCATAGACCAGGCAGGCGACAACATTCTGGCACCGGATAAAGATTTTGCCATCCATATCCAGGGCGATTTTCTGTACGGGGCCCCTGCCAGCGGCAGCCGGGCCAATGCCGAGATCCATGTAAAACCGGCACGTGATCTGTTCCCAAAGACCTTACCCGGTTTTGAATTCGGTACCATCACCGACCTTGTCAACACCACCTTTACCTGTGACGACATCCGCCTGGACGAAACGGGAAAAGGCGTGATTAAAGTGGATAATCAGTGGAAGGAGGTGACATCCCCCCACTGGGTCACCGCCAATGTCAGCCTGTACGATTCCGGGGAACGCCCGGTGGTCAGAAACGCCTCCTGGCAGGTGTGGCCGGCCCAAAGCCTTGTGGGCATCAGAAACATGTCCGGCACAGAAGACGATCCCGATCAGGTCCCCAACAATGACACGGCAAAATTTGAAGTTATCCTGGCCGACACCCAGGGCCGGCTTAAAGCAGCCCAGGGCCTGGAGGTTACAGTGATCCGGGAGCACCGGGAATATTACTGGGAATATAAAAACGACGCGTGGCATTGGGGTTGCAACAGCCAGTTCTACCCCGTGGACCGGTTTGATCTTGATATTCCGGACCAGGGTAAAGCCCAGGTAACTGTCCCGGTGGAATGGGGCGGCTACCGTCTGGAAATAAAAAATCCCGCCACAGGCCTGACAAGTTCCAAGAGCATCTGGGCCGGCTGGCGACCCAAAGGCCAGGGCCAGAAGGAGATGAACCGGCCGGACCGGGTGGATCTGACCCTGGACAAACCAGGCTACCGGGCCGGGGACACGGCCCGGGTGACGGTCAAGGCGCCCCAGGGCGGAAAAGGCTTTTTATTTGTGGATGGGGCAGACAATCTTTTAACTTTGCCCATTGATATTCCTGCCCGGGGAAAAGAGATTTCCATCTCCATTGACCCGACTTGGGCGCGCCACGATCTGTATGTATCCGCACTGGTGATCCGGCCCGCAGAAAGCAAGAATGGAAAACTGCCCAAGCGGTCCGTGGGATTGATTCACCTGCCCCTTGACCGCACCGACCGCCGTATGAAGGTTGACATCCAGGCCCCGGAGAAAACAGAACCCAACCGCCGGGTGGATGTGGCGGTCAATCTGACCGATGCCGACGGCAGGCCGGCCCGGCATGCCATGGTCACCCTGGCTGCCGTGGACAGCGGGATTTTGAACCTGACCCGGTTTAAAACCCCGGACCCCTTTGACTACTTTTTCCAACCCCGGAAATACAGCCCCGAACTCCATGACATCTACCAGAAACTCATTGAAGCCGCAGACGGCAGCTCTGCAAGGATGCGGTTTGGCGGGGATGTGGCAACCCTGACCCGGGGCGGAGACCGGCCCTCAACCGATGTGCAGATCCTGGCCATTCACCAGAAGGCGGTTGACGCCGATGACCACGGCAACGCCGTATTCCATCTGGACCTTCCGGACTTTGACGGGCAGGTGCGGATCATGGCCATCGCCCATACGGACAACACATTTGGTTCCGGGGACAAAGAGATGATCCTGGCCTCGCCCATAATAGTCCAGGCCACCATGCCGCGTTTTCTTTCCTGGGGCGACCAGGGCTTTATCATGCTGGAACTGAACAACTTAACAGAGATTGCCCAGAATATAACCCTGGAAACGGACATCTTCGGTCCGGTGTCTCTCACCGGCCGGGCCAATCACACCATCGCCCTGGAACCCCATAAACGCAAAAGCGTCAAACTGCCGATACAGGCAGGAACCTCGACGGGCCGGGCACACATCACCTGCCGGATAAAAGGTATCCAGGGGCCGGGCGTATCACCGGAAATGACCAAAACATGGTTCCTGGAAACCCGGTCTCCCTATCCCCACCAGACCCAAACCTGGCAGAAACTGCTGACATCGGGACAAAGCTTTTCCACGTCCTCTGCAGCCCTGAACACCCTGGTGCCGGATACGGTCACCGTGCTGGCCGGCCTGGATTCAGAGCCGCCGGTGAACCTGGCCCAGCATGTCAGTGAATTGCTTGCCTATCCCTACGGGTGCCTGGAACAGACCGTGTCCGGCTTTTTTCCCCATATACTGCTCTCCTTTCATCAGTTCGGGCAGCTGGGTGTTGAGTCGGGCACCAGGGAAGCCACCAATGAAAAAATCAGGCGCGGCATCCAGGGCCTGCTTGAAAAGCAGAAAAGCTCCGGCGCCTTTGGCCTGTGGGATTCCCACAGCCCGGAAAGCCCCTGGCTGACAGCCTACGCCACCCATATGATGGTTG
>QKDP01000156.1 GCA_003252055.1 Desulfobacter postgatei
AGAAAAAGACAAGCCGTGTTCTTTCCGGCCCAGGAAATCCTGGGGTCTGCCGGAAATCAAAAATGAAAAAACAGGCCGCCCTAAAATGCTGTGGTTGCCCAGGGGGTTTGTGATCCCATGTTACCGTGACGGCGGTATTCACCGTATAAAAATCCGGCGGCCCAAGGCGGATTTGGTCACGGACAAGGATGTTAAATACTATGTGCTCCCTGGTTCCGGCATGGAAGTCTTTTCCACCGGGTCCAGCCAGGCCGTTGCCGTGATTGTGGAAGCCGAGCTTGACGCTATGCTGGTGCATCAGGAATCCGGCAACTATGCCGGGACTGTGGCCCTTGGGTCCGCATCCATCCGCCCGGGGTCGTCTGTGTTTTATGCCCTGCAGAAATGTCAGCGGGTGCTGGTGGCCCTGGATTACGATCAGGCCGGCCTGGGAAAAAGCGGGTGGTTGTGGTGGCGGGATAATTTCAGCAATGCCAGGCTGTGGCCGGTGCCATGCGGTAAGGATCCGGGCGAAGCTTGGGCGGGCGGGGTGGATATCGGTGCCTGGGTGCAGGCGGGCTTGCCGGCGTCCCAGCGGATGACCGCAGCGAACATGGGATATAAAATACCAGACGGCATGTATCCCATGCAGGAGCTGGCATGGCTGATGCGTCAGCATCCCATCACAATATCAGCCACCCGGGACGCCATAGAAGTTTTATACAATCCGATTTTCAAAAATCAGGTGGTCAAACAGCGGGTCCAGGAGCTGTTGACGGCGGACGATCACGAAATTGCCTGGTATCTGCGGCTTTATCGGTAACAATTTTGATGTGAAAATAGCGAGTTGAGGTTTAAATGACACCAGAAATTGACATTGAATGGAAAAATATTGATTCTATTGTGCCGTATGAGCGCAATGCAAAAAAACATCCTAAATCTCAAATTGAAAAAATTGCAAAATCGATTTCGGAATATGGGTTTAAAATTCCGCTTTTGATTGACGGCTCAGGCGTGATCATAGCCGGGCACGGCAGATTTTTTGCCGCAAGGCATCTTAATCTTAAATTGGTTCCAGCCGTTATCTGCAATGACCTGTCAAAGGAACAGGTGAAAAAATTCCGCCTGGCAGACAATAAAGTCGCCGAAAGCAAATGGGACGAATCCATGCTGGTTGAAGAATTGCGGTCAATTCTCAATCTTGGGCAAGCGGTTTTGGATATTCCGGGTTTTGACGAGCCTGATATCGATAAATTATTAAAAGGCGGCCAGGACGTTCTCCGTGGGAAGAATCCGGACAAGGTGCCGGATAAAAAGTCGGACCACGGCATCTGCGCCGGCGATCTGTTTGCTTTGGGAGAGCACAGACTGCTTTGCGGGGACTCGGCCTCTGTATCCGATATCTCCAGATTATTAGGGGGGATGGAGTGTAATATGTGTTTCACAGACCCTCCGTACAACGTTAATTATCAGGGTGGCGGAAAGAGCCGGCGGAATAAAATTTTGAATGATTCCATGCCTGATACCGCTTTTTATGACTTTATGTGGCGGGTATATCAGGGTATATCAAAAGCCCTGATTCCGGGCGGCGCTTTTTATATTTGTCATGCAGATTCTATGTGGGATGCATTCCGGCGGCCGTTGCCAGACCATGAATTGATTTTAAAACAGTGTCTGATTTGGATAAAAAATCAGTTTGTTTTATCAAGAGCGCATTATCATTATCGCCACGAACCTATTTTGTATGGGCACAAAAAAGGAAAAAGGGTTTGGAACGGCGGCCGTCATAATGATTCGGTGTTGAGCGGAGACACAACTTCAATCGTTGTGGAAAATTCAGCAGACAAAAAAATATTATATATTAACACACCGGAGACATCGATCGTTGTCGAGGTGGACGGTTATCGGCTTGTATACCAGGATGCCGGAACGGAGTCCGTCTGGCATTTTCCCAAGCCGCAAAAATCAAAAGATCATCCCACAATGAAACCGGTTGAATTGGTGAAAAGGGGTATTCGTAATTCATCGTTACCCGGACAAAAAGTGTTTGATCCGTTTTTAGGGTCAGGGACCACATTGATTGCCGCCGAAACCATAAACAGGGTTTGTTATGGCCTGGAATTAAGTCCTGATTATTGCGATGTTATTATCCGCAGATGGGAGGACTACACAGGCGACAAGGCTGTGCAAATAGGCTCTGCAGAGGACCATAAATGAACACCGGGATTGATAAAATACTGGCAAAAGCAACCGATGCTGAGTCCATTGAGTTAAAAATTTTTCAAAATGCGGTAATAAAAAACCTGTCGGCATATCAGTCGGATCCTACAAAATCCAACAAGATTAATTTGGATGCAGCCAAAGAGGCATTTGAAAATAAAAAAAATGAACTGACGCACAAGTATTTTAAACGTGAAAACAAAAGCGGGTGTTTTGAATCCACGCTCCAGGTTCTATGATGCCGGGTATAAGATATCTGACTCTAAAATTTACCGGGACAAGAAAGCGGGTCTGTTAAAAGTCAACCTGGACGGCACGGTAGATGAAGCCGAAGTCCGTGCATATGCAGCCAGCCTGCAGCGCCGTGGCGGAAATATTGATGACCTTTCCGATTTGCAGCAGCGCAAGACTGAAAAAGAGGTGGCGGTGCTGGATCTCAAAGAAAAGAGATTTAAGTTCGAGCTAGACCGGGACATGGGCAAGTATGTCCCGCGTCAGGATTTTGAGCTGGAGCTTGCCGCCCGGGCGGTTATCTTCGGTACCGGC
>QKDP01000016.1 GCA_003252055.1 Desulfobacter postgatei
AGGGCGTGTTGGATGAACATATTGAAACCATGGGCTTTTGCACCCGGTGCCGTACGGATCTGTTTTACTCTTTCAGGGCAAACAAGGTCACCGGACGCTTTGCAGCAGTGATTGCACTTAAAACTTGATGGCGTCGTAAAAAGTCTCCGCCTACTGCGTTATGGCGCCTGACCAGACGTTCGACATACTATATGTATGCCTTCGCCCCTGGCCAGACACCATGCCTTGTAGGCGAAGATTTTTACTTAGCCATCGGAAGGATGCCGAATAATGGATAAACCGGAACAGGTTTTTTTAACCCGCACGGTAAAAGCAGCTGGTTGAGCGGCCAAACTGGATCCAGGGGCCCTGGATAAAATCATGTCAAAACTTGAAGTGCCGTCCCATCCGGATCTGATCATCGGGCTTGAATACCCGGATGATGCCGGTGTGTTCCGCCTGTCCCAAGAGACTGCCCTTGTCCAGACCCTTGATTTTCTGACACCTGTGGCCGATGACCCCTATGAGTTCGGCCAGATTGCCGCGGCGAACTCATTGTCCGATGTCTATGCCATGGGCGGCACACCCATTACGGTCATGAATATTGTGTGCTTTCCCTCATGTGACCTTGACACCGGTATCCTGCCCCGCATCCTTGAAGGCGGACTTGATAAAATCAAAGAGTCGGGCGCAGCCCTTGTGGGCGGCCATTCCGTGGATGATCCTGAAATCAAGTACGGGTTGTCCGTGACCGGCATCGTTCACCCGGACCGGGTCTGGGCCAACAGCCGCGCAAAGGCGGGGGATGCCGTCATTCTGACCAAACCCATCGGCACCGGCGTCATCTCCACGGCGGTCAAGGGCGGACTTGCATCCGGGGACCAGGTTAAGCAGGCTGTAAAAACCATGTCGACCCTGAATAAAAATGCTGCCCGGATCGCTAAGGCTTTTCATGTTCATGCCTGTACGGATGTCACAGGTTTTGGACTTGGGGGGCATTTGATTGAAGCGGCCAAAGGCGCGGGTATGCGCATTGAAATTTATACGGAAAAGGTCGAGGTGCTGGACGGGGTAATGGAATTTGCCGCCATGGGCCTGCTTCCGGGCGGTGCCCATAAAAACAAAAGTTTTTTTGCCCCGCATATCCGTGTGGCAGAAGGAACGGACCGGGTGCGAAGTGATTTAATGTTCGACCCCCAGACATCCGGCGGGCTTTTGCTTTTCATGGCCCGGGACCAGGCTGTGCAATGCGTGGATATTATGGAAAAAAACAACATTCCGGCAAGGGTCATCGGAAGGGTTAAAGGGCCGTATCCCAACGGATTGCTTGATATTATGTAAAACGGTTTTTCACGTTGACTTCATCCGGCTCATATGATATTTGCTCTCAAGATAATTTGAAGATCAAATACGAAGCCCAGAGTATAAATCAAGTGGCTGCCGGGTGACCGGCAAACGCGCTGCCGGTGAAAGGTTGATAAAAATGGCAGATGAAGACAAGGGAAAGACCTTTCGTGAGCTGGGATATTTTGCAAGTCTTGGCATATCCGTGGCACTGGCCATCGTCATCGGGTTGGCCCTGGGATACTGGCTGGATACTGTTTTTGGTACAAAACCCGTCCTTTTGCTGGTGGGGCTTGGGTTCGGCATAGCAGCCGGGTTCAGCAACATTATCAGGGCCGGGAAAAAAGCGGGAAAATATTAAGCATATTATGGAAGAAATTGAGAAAATAGTAAACTTTATCATACGGACCAACTGGCTTCTGTTTCTGGGGTCAAGTCTTGGGGCATTACTCCTGGCCTCCCCTAAAGTATATCTCGGGGTTTTTCTGGGCGGTCTGATTGTGACAATCAACTTTCATGTTCTCAAAAATACAGTGACCAAAAATTTCAACCAAAAGCGGGTATTGGAAAAGGGAAAATCCCTGATCGGTGCGCTTCTGGTTAAATATTATCTGCGTTTTGCATTGACGGCAGTGATTATTTTTCTGCTGATCTCAAACCGCAGTGTACATCCGGCAGGGCTTCTGGCAGGTCTTTCCATTGTAGTGGCAAGTACGTTTATAGCAGCGGCAATTGAATTAACCAAAATTATATTCAGGGAGGCGGTTTAAGGTGGAACACCCATATCTATTACTTACTTCGTTTTTTGGTCTGTTTGGTCTGGAAGATTGGGCAGGCACCCATCCTCATGTCACGTACATGTGGCTCGCAATGATTATTCTTGTTCTTTTCGGTTGGATTGGCGGCAAAAGCGTCACCCTTGTTCCTAAGACCGTTCAGAATATTTTTGAGGTAATCCTCTCCGGACTTGAAGAGTTTATGGTCAGTATCACCGGAGAAGAGGGAAGAGATTCCGCCCCTCTGTTGCTGACTGTTTTCCTGTTTGTCTTGTTAGGCAATCTGTTCGGCCTGGTTCCCGGATTCTATCCGCCCACAGCCTCTATTAACACCACGGTTGCCTTGGCCATCATTGTTGTGACCTGGAGCCATGTGATCGGCGTCCAGAGACATGGTGTAAAATATATTAAACATTTCCTGGGACCCGTACCGGCACTTATGCCGCTTTTCTTTGTCATTGAAGTCATTGGCCACCTGGCGCGGGTACTGTCCCTGACTTTGCGTCTCTTTGGCAATATGATGGGCCACGAGCTGGTGGTTGGCATCCTACTGATGCTGGCCGGGCCTTTTCTGGTACCCCTTCCCATCATGGCAATGGGTATCCTTGTATCTTTAATTCAGGCCATCGTATTCTTCCTGCTGCCGGCCATGTACATCGCAGGCGCCATTGAAGAAGCACATTAACTTGATGAATATACAATAACGAAGCCTTTTTACGGGATTTTGGAAGAAGCCCGTTGGTTTATATAACACTTTATTTATTAAAGGAGTAAATCTCATGGAATTTCTCGTTGGTAGTGTCTGGGCAGCAGCTTTTGCCATTGGTGTCGCTGCATTTGGTTGCGGTATTGCACAGGGTCTGGGTTTGAATGGTGCCATGGCTGGTATCGCAAGAAACCCTGAAGCAGCTGGTAAAATCCAGGTGAACATGCTGATCGGTCTTGCTCTGATCGAATCTCTGTGTATCTATGCGCTGGTTGTTGCGATGATCATTCTGTTCGTTCATCCTGCAATCGCTCCTGCTGTTGCTACACTTGGCGGACATTAATACGCAGCTGTGTAACGACGATACATTCGTTTAAACAAAAGGGGCGTCTCTTGATGGGGACGCCCCTTTTGCTTTTCTTGCATGTATACAGGGGATTAAAATATCATTTATTTCTCATAAATTAGGATGCTTACAGACAAACAAAGTGTACGATATGCCTATCTGACAATTTTTGTTCTCAATAGAACAAAAATGTAAATTTTAAAATAGATCTGCTCCTGTCCTTTACAGTGCAACATCTTGAAATAAAATAATTTTAAATTTATTGGCCAACTGGCATGTAAACTGCATTAATTTTAGACGCTATAAAATAAGTGAAAAAGGCAAACCTCTCGAAAGAGTGGGACGCAAAGCCTCCGGCCCGGCAATATGGATGGGTAGCGGGGTTGCCATAAAAAAGGCAATTTGCCAAGTCCATTCTTTCAAAAAAAGTTTGGGCTTTTTTATTTAAAATGTGAGCTACATTATTAATTCACGAGGGGGGACCTAATGAGTGAGGATTCCATAGATTTCCAGCCGATACCCGGGGAAAATACCGAGGACGGCCAGAGTCGCCATTCTTTCCGGGTACCGGTCACCTTAATAGATGACATTCGGGTGAATTTTGGCGGGAGCGAATATTCTGTAATTAATTTATCCGCAACCGGTGTTGCTGTGAATGTCAGTTCCTGCCTTGAGTTTGATGCCGGCCAGATTATCGATGATGCCCGGTTAAGGATTGGAGCTGTCCATATTACAGGGGTACGCGCCAAGGTGATCCACTGCTCCGTGCATGATTCAGGCAATTTTCTGTTCGGATTTCAATGGGTGAAAATGAGCGCTGAAAACAAAAAAACGCTTGAACAGGTTCTTGATCGGCTCAAGATAAAGGCCTTGAAAGTTAAAGACCTGTTTGAAAAACACCCATAAGCAGAATGGTGGTATTGGGATGACTAAGAAAAAAAATGTCATGGACAGCCTTTTAGGTACTGATTCCAAAGCGTTTGACGATTCAGTAAAGGAACTGGACTGCCTGATATACCGGCACAGTACAAATGACGTTCAACTTAACCGGTCGGAAGCGACTCCAAACCGTTCATGGACTATGTCCAAGGGAAATGTTTTAGTGGAAATAGCGGAGGGAAAGGCCAAAATCAGAATAAAGGTCGGCGGCGATGACACTATCCATGTCTCCATGCGCAAACTGGCAAATATTGCGGTTGAGGCTATTAGGGCCGAGTTACAAAAGGAGAACGACCAGTGATTATTACCTGTCCCAAATGTGCCAGAACCTATAAAGTAAATCCTGACGTCTTGAAACCTTTTGCAGATGCCGGCAAAAAAAATGTTCTGGCTACCTGCAAATCATGCAAATTAAAATTCCCGGTATCCCTTGCTCCCCTTCTGACATTAGAAGGAGAACCAATCGATCCTCAACGTCGATTAACATCTGTGGCCAGAAAAATTTGTATCACTCTAAGCAAGGGCGGTGTGGGTAAAACCACCACCAGCGTAAATCTTGGTGCCGGTCTTGCCCTGGCCGGGTACAAAGTCCTTTTGGTGGATACCGATACCCAGGGGCAGTCCTCCTATAGTCTTGGGAAAAGTCCGGGTGCAGGACTGACCGAACTTTTAACCCGGGAACTACCGGTTTCAGAGTGCTTGGTCAAGGCCCGAAATAATCTATGGCTGCTTTCGGGCGGGAAATCCCTGGCAGGTGTTAAGCGTATTATTGACAAAAAAAGTTTTGGTGCGGAGTTTACCTTGTCCGAAGCCCTGAGTCCTTTGGACCATCAGTTCGACTTTATTTTAATTGATACATCTCCGGGATGGGATCAGTTGATTGTTAATGTCCTTTTTTATTCAACCGAGGTTCTGGTGCCTATTGCCCTGGAAGTCATGCCTGTACATGGACTGTCCGAGTTCATGAAAAGCCTTGGTGCCATTCAGAAGTACAGAAGTGAAATTCAACTTAAATACATTGTGCCCACATTCCTTGACTTGCGGATCAAAGGTCCAAAGGAGCTGTACAAGCAGCTAAGAAAACTATATCCCCAGCAATTATGTACCCCCATTCGCTATAATGAAAGCCTGGCTGATGCGCCTTCCTTTGGAAAAACAATTTTTGAGTTTGCACCGGGCTCAACAGCCTCGGAAGACTACCGGAGTCTGGTACGTAAGGTGTCTGGAAACGAATCCGATCTTCTTTAAACACACAGATTGGAACACCGGAACATGTGTGTGATCCGGTGCCCAAAAGCCGTGTTGGTTATTCATTCTGCGAGTTCAGACACTTTAAAGATTTGAGATTTCTTCTTTGTCTATAACTTTAATACCCTGTTCCGCCAAAATAACTTTTGCCTTTTCAATGTCATCAAAGCGGAAAATCATGATGGCGTTTTTGCACTGGGGGTTGGCAAATGCATACATGTACTCCACGTTAACGCCTTGTTCACTTAACGGATCCAGCACCTGGTTCAGGCCACCGGGCTCATCATTCACCTCTACGGCCAGAACACGGGTTTTGCCCACGGTAAATCCCTGATTTCGCAGGGCTGCGGTGGCTTTGTCATTATCATTGACAATGAGGCGAAGTACGCCGAAATCCGTGGTGTCTGCCAGGGAAAGCGCCCGGATATTCACTCCGGCATCCCTTAAAATGGCCGTGACTTCAGCAAGACGCCCTTCTTTGTTTTCTATGAATATGGATATCTGTTCAGCCATAATAGTCTCCTTGGTTAAAATTGGCGGTTATCTATAACCCTGACAGCCTTGCCCTGGCTTCTTTCTATGGTTTTAGGCTCCACAAGGGATACCTTGGCAGATACGCCTAAGTGCTCCTTGATATTATGTGAAATTTTACCCTCCATGGCCTGCAGCCCCTTGATGTCATCGCTGAATGAGGATTCGTCGATTTCCACCTTAACCGTCAGGGTATCCAGGTTATTCACCCGGTCCACCACCAACTGGTAATGGGGGGCGACTTCCCGGCTCTCCATGAGAACGCTTTCAATCTGGGAGGGGAATACATTAACGCCTCGGATGATAAGCATATCGTCCGTACGGCCCGTGGGTTTGTTCATCCGCATGTGGGTCCTGCCGCAGGTGCAGGGCACGGGATTCAAGGAGGTGATGTCCTTGGTGCGGTAACGGATGACCGGGAAGGCTTCCTTGGTAATGGATGTGAACACGATCTCGCCGGGATCGCCGGGGGGAACGGGCTCCAGGGTATCCGGATCCACGATCTCCACAATGAAATGATCCTCGGCAATATGAAGGCCTTTTTGTTCCTCAACGCACTCCACAGATACGCCCGGCCCCATGACTTCGGACAGACCGTAAATGTCCACGGCCTTGAGATAAAGTTTGGCTTCCAGTTCCCGGCGCATTCTTTCCGTCCACGGCTCTGCGCCGAAAATACCGGATTTAAAAGACAGATCCTTGAAGTCCACACCCATTTCCAGGGCCACTTCCGCCAGGTGGAGGATATATGAGGGGGTCCCACACAGAATCGTGGGCTTGAAATCCTGCATAATGGTGATCTGGCGCTTGGTATTACCGCCGGAAACCGGAATAACGGATGCGCCTAAACGTTCCGCCCCATAGTGAGCCCCAAGACCGCCTGTGAAAAGACCATACCCCCAGGCATTGTGGATGATATCTCGTGCGGTGGCACCGGCGGCAGCAAAGCTTCTGGCCATCAGATCGGCCCAGGTGTTGATATCCCGTTTGGTGTAGCCGACCACAGTGGGTTTGCCCGTGGTGCCCGAGGATGCGTGGATGCGGACC
>QKDP01000249.1 GCA_003252055.1 Desulfobacter postgatei
TACTGCTCAAGCAACGCGTCCATCTTGTCTGCCGGCGCTTTGGGCAGATCTCCAGCGTCGATCATTTTTTGGGACGCTTTGACCGCTGCTGCCATCCACTCATTCATCTGCTCCTGGGACGGGGTGATAAATTTAATCCCCTGTTTCTTTAAAGCTTCAATGGCTTTTAGGTCGTCCTGTCGGTTTAAGCGGTCGATCTCTTTAAGTGCCCGGGTCATAATGTCAGAAACGATTTTCTGGTCGTCCGGTGAGATTTTATCAAATGTTTTTTTGTCTATGGCAAAAACGGCATAAAGATAGATCAATGGAATATTGGTAATGTACTTTATTTCCGTGTGCCACTGGAGCACAACGGCCCCCACCGGGGAGGTTCCCACGGTGTCAATGAGCCCGGACTGCAGCCCCGTGCGTACATCCGCCAGGGGCAGGGCAATGGGGGAAACGCCGAAGCTGCTCACTGAATCCACGGTCATTTTATCATTGTCCGGCACCCATATTTTGCGCTCTTTAAGGTCCCCAATGGATGTGATGGGAGATCTGGACATGATATATGCAAAACCGCCGCCCATGAGGGTAAAGCAGACAAACCCCGCATCATCAAGGCCTTTGATGATGTAGTCATCCATGTGCTGGCGCACATAATCCACCTCTTCCTGGGATTTGAATTTCATGGGCTGGGCATAGATCTGGTCGCCCGGGAAAAACGAGGAGAGGCTGCCTGCGATGAGCGCCCCACCCTGGAGCTGGTTTATTCGAATTTTCCGCAAGACAGCCTTGTCATTTCCCATGACCCCGCCGGGATAAAATTTGAATTTCACGCGATTATCCGTGGTCTTGGCGACCTGGTTGGCACCTTCGCGCATTTTTTCCATCCACATGGAGCCTTCCGGTGAAAGGGTGGCAATTTTTATGGTTACGGCTTCTGCGGAACTGCAAAAGACCGTGATTATCAGCATAAAAGAAAATAATTTCAAAATAGGTTTAATAAACATGATTGAATTTTTCTCCGGTTTAAAAATAGTCGTCAGCCTCATCCAGAAGTTTTCCAGCCTGCTGCCGGGCATAGGTGTTGACCAGAGTATAGCCGTCTATGTTCGGGTCTGCCTCCAGAACCTCGTTAAGCAGGCGGTCAAAAAGCGGGCGGTCAAACATCATTTTAGCGTACAATTTTGCATAGACAACCTTTATCATAAGATTTTTACCCCCGGAAAGGGAAATGGCTTTTTCAAAATACTGCTTTCCCTGTTCGGGTTTTCCTCCCAGGGCCGGAGGCAGAAAGGTGGCAAGGGTGCCCAGATACAAATAGGCGGCCCCGTCCTTGTAGGTTTCATCCAGTGCAATGATCCGGTTCATGATGGCCTCAATCCTGGCAATATCGGCAAGGGCATTGAAATCATCCTTATGGGCCATGATCCAGGAGGCCCAGGCATTTCCCGGGTAAACAGATATGGCAGGTCGTCTTTTTCCATGGCATTTACAACGGCGCTGAACTGCTCAAAGGGTTTCTGCTTTAAATCACAGGCTTTGCTTTGGGTAAAGCAGACAGCGCTCAGGGCGTAATCCATGGCTTTGTCTGCCAGTTTTCTTTTTCGTTCTTTGTCCGTGACAAATACATCTGAATAGGCGGTATAAAGCTGGGCGCCGGAAGAGAGCATATCCGGAGAATCCGGGTCCTGGTCAATGAGGCTGTCAACCATGATCAGGTAGGCCGGCGCACCGGATTCCACCATGGCCAGGTCATTATTATTCAGGATACTTTTGGACAAAGAGGTCATCATGTTGGATTTGACCCCGCATCCCTGGGCAAGGAGAACCAGCCCCAAGGGCAGCATGCAGAAAACAATAAATTTGTATGCCCTTTTCTTTATATGAGACTGCATGAGCGTTTATCCTTATCTTTTGTCCTGTTCATCTTGACAGACTGTTACAGAACGCCACTTTTTGCCCAATCTCTACATTGTATGGAATTTTTATAATTCACGCCCAGAAGGTAGCTTTTTTAAAGGAAAAAAGCAACCAGACAGAATGTATGATTCAAGACAGGCTCAGGGCCTTCCATGAGAAGGCCTTAAATCATAATAAAATGAAAAATTATGGATATAATTACTTTAAATCATGGTATAGTAGGTTAAATTCATCGCGTTCCAAAAAAATTAGAGATGATGCCTTTCAAAATGAGAGCTGCCATGTTGCCAGAACGAAAACTGTCCCAGGTATGGGCCGCGGTTCTGTTTTTTGTATTAACCCTTTCCGCTGCAGCAGATGCAGCCAGCCCGGTGGTGCACATCATTCCCGTTTCCGGGACTGTTGAGCCGGGCATGGCCGCATACCTCAAACGGGTGGTCTCCTCCCTTGAAAAGGACGAATCCGCCATTCTGGTATTTGTCATGGATACCTTTGGGGGACGGGTCGATGCAGCCTTTGATATTGTGGACACCATCTGCACCGTGCCAAGGGAAAGAACCATTGCCTATGTCGAAAAAAAAGCCATTTCCGCAGGTGCGCTGATCGCGCTTTCCGCCGGCACCCTGATCATGAAGGAAAATACCCTTATCGGTGACTGTGCGCCCATTATTCAGACCAGTGAAGGCCACCAGGAAGCCGGTGAAAAAACCCAGACCGTCCTTCGGGCACAGTTTCGCACCCTGGCCAAGCGGAACAACTATTCTCAGGTTCTGGCCGAATCCATGGTGTCCAAATCCATGGAGGTGTACAAAATTACCCGGGGAAAGCATTCTGAATACATGGATAAAACGACCTGGCAGGAGCTTTCCGAAAAAGAAAAGGAAACGATTACCGGCAAATCCACAATTGTAAGCGAGGGCGAACTTTTGACCATGGATGACAAAGAGGCTGCCGAGCTTGGGTTTTCCCGCCGGAGTGTTGCGACCCTTGACCAGGCCCTTGAAGTTATGGGGTACGGCGCGTATCCAAAAATTGAGGTTTCGGAAAACTGGTCGGAAAATTTTGTCAGGTGGATTCAGCCGTTTCTGCCGATTCTCATGATTCTGGGTATCGGTGCCGTGTATATAGAGATCAAGGCCCCGGGATTCGGCATCCCCGGCATTGTGGGCATTATCTGCCTGGGACTGGTATTTTTCAACCAGTACCTGGTGGGACTTGCCGATTATACCGAAATCCTGGTCTTCATCATCGGTTTTCTGCTTCTGGGCATGGAAATTTTTGTCCTGCCGGGATTCGGCATCGCCGGTATCAGCGCCATAATTGTCCTGGCTGCAGGGCTTGTACTCTCTTTTCAGAATTTTGTGCTGCCCGACCCAAGCCTGCCATGGCAGAGCGAGCTCATGATAAAAAATCTGGGACTGGTCATGGGCAGTGCCCTTGGAGCGCTGCTGGTTTCAATGTCTGTGGTGCGTTTTGCGCTGCCTAAACTCTCAAAGGTGGTTAAGGGGCCGTATCTGGATGCCACACTCCAGGACTCCCGGGCCGAATCCATCGAGGCCTTAGGTATATGTGCCGGTGACCAAGGCATTGCCTTGACAACGTTGCGGCCTTCGGGCAAGGTCCGTATCAGGGACAGAAAAGTTGATGCCGTTACCCAGGGCGATTTTATTGATCCTGCCACACCGGTCCGGGTGGCCCGGGTAACCGCAGGTCATGTCATTGTTGAAACGATTATGGGAAAGAGGGAAAAATGAGTGCCTGGATCCTGCCTTTGATTCTCCAAATCATGGGAATTTTTACCATTGTTGCCGAGGTGTTTATACCGTCCATGGGGCTTTTGTCCATCATTGCCATGGGCTTTATCGGATACTCCCTTTTCCTTGTGTTCAGTGCCTTTCCCATTTCAGCCTTTTATGCGGTCCTGGGGGCTGATTTGATTCTACTTCCCGTGGTGTTGATTGTAGGATTTAAAATGCTGGAGATTTCTCCTTTGTCTCTTAAAAAAAAATTATCTGCATCCGAGGGTGTGGTTTCCCAGTCACCGGATCTTAAAAATTACCTGAACTGCACCGGGCATAGCCTGTCGACCCTTCGTCCGTCCGGAACAGCTCTGATTGACGGTGTCCGACTGGATGTGGTTACGGACGGGGAATTTATCGAGGCAGATGCGCCTTTAAGGGTCTGCAAGGTCACAGGTAATCAGGTGATCGTCTGCCGCCGGGAAAACATATAACAGCCACGGGCTGACCTGGTCTTTCACCGTGGTTCAGCCCACAATGAAAGTTGAAAGATCTGCGTAGGTTACACAGATCTTTCTTATAAAAAGCAACGCGCTTAAAAACTTTAAATAGTGTCTGTTCAGAAATAATAACTTAAAAAAAGGTGGTTAAACATGTTCAATATTTTTCCCATTCTTCTAATTATTGCCGGCATCCTTGCCCTGGTGCTTGTTTATTTCGCGTTTTCCTACATTGGTCTGTGGATTCAGGCGTTGGTGTCAGGTGCCCGGGTCGGGCTGTTCAACATTATTTTCATGCGCTTTAGAAAAGTGCCACCCAAACTGATCGTGGAATCCAAAATCATGGCTGTAAAGGCCGGGATTGATATTGCCACGGACAGTCTTGAGTCCCATTTCCTTGCCGGCGGCAATGTCTCCCGGGTGATCCAGGCGCTGATTGCCGCAGACAAGGCCAATATTGACCTGCCTTTTAATCGGGCTGCTGCCATTGACCTTGCCGGCCGGGACGTGCTGGAAGCCGTACAGATGTCGGTTAACCCTAAAGTTATTGAAACCCCCATTGTGGCGGCCATGGCCAAGGACGGTATCCAGCTCAAAGCCATTTCCAGGGTCACGGTGCGGGCCAATATTGACCGTCTGGTGGGCGGGGCCGGCGAAGAGACTATTCTGGCCCGTGTGGGCGAAGGCATTGTTACCACGATTGGTTCAGCCGTCACCCATAAACAGGTGCTGGAAAATCCGGACACCATATCCAAAACCGTTTTAAGCAAGGGGCTGGATGCAGGCACGGCTTACGAAATCCTCTCCATTGATATTGCGGACGTGGATGTGGGCAAAAACATCGGTGCAGAACTGGAAACCGACCGGGCCGAAGCAGATAAGAAGATTGCCCAGGCCAAGGCCGAGGAAAAACGGGCCATGGCCTATGCCCAGGAACAGGAGATGAAGGCCCGGGTCCAGGAAATGCGGGCCAAGGTGGTGGAGGCCGAAGCCCAGGTGCCCCTGGCCATGGCCGAGGCATTCAGAAGCGGCAACCTTGGGATTATGGACTATTATAAGATGCAGAATATCAGCGCCGACACCCGGATGAGGGACACCATTGCTGCCCCTGATCAGCCTGATGAACCCCAAAAATAAGAGGCAAAACCGGGCGCCGAAGGCGCTTGGCCCTCTTGTTTCTTGTCTTTAGTCTATAGTTTCTTGTAAACATCGAAAACAAGGTCAGGATAACATTATGGATTTTGGTGATTTTATTACTTTGATCTTATTTCTGGTTTTTTTTCTGTCTCCTTTTTTGAAAATAAAAAAGACAAAAAAGGCGCAAAAACCAGGCGAATCAAAGCAGAGCGGCTTTTCTGTTTTGGGAAAAATAAGAGAGGCGCTTAAAGAGGCGGCCCGGGAAATGGAAGCCCAGGTTGAGCAGGCCCGGAAAAAAGAGTTGTCCGGGCAGAATAAACGCACCCGGGAACCAAAAAGGAGTCCCTTTGACCAGGCCGGGGAAGAATCTATAAATCAAACCTTCTGGGATGAAATTGATGACAGGACAGATTCTGATTTTTATCCCGATGGCGCGAAAGTCCAGGTCCTGGAGCAGATTGAGCCTGTTAATGAAAAACCACTTTTTATTTCCACAAAGAAAGAACCCCACAGAAAAGCCGCCAAGATACCGGAAACAAGGCATTCAAAACCTGCAACCCGAAAATCTTTCAAGCATGATGCCATGCAGACACCTTGCCCGAGGTCAGGTCCAAGACGATTGCCGGCCCGGGCCCGGGGGCTTCGAAAGGCCGTGATCTGGTCGGAAATCCTTGGGAAACCTGTTGCGTTAAAGGATAGTTAAGCTTTCCCTGCAGCCGCCTTTCCTGCCTGTTCGTCCACCTTGGATAAAATCAAAAATCCAATAACGAAGAAGACGGCCACAACAGCAACCCCGGCACGCTGGGAATTGAACATCTGGGTTAGAACGCCCAGGAACAACGGCCCGAAAAACGCTGTTAATTTGCCTGAAAAGGCGAAAAATCCAAAGAACTGATTCTCTTTTTCCCGGGGAACGAAGCGGCCGAGCAGGGAACGGCTGGCACTCTGGTTGGGACCTGCAAAAAAGCCCACAAGCACGCCTGCGGTCCAGAACATTTCCTTGCCGGGCGCACAAACCGCCAGGACCACGGCCAGGGTTAAAATGATATTGGATATCTGGATGGTGGTTTTGCCCCCCAGTTTGTCGTCAAATATCCCCATGATTAAAGCGCCTGTGCCGGCTGCCACGTTGAGCACGATGCCGAAGATCATGATTTCCTTAAAGGAGAAACCAAAGGTGCCGGCCGCATAAATCCCTCCAAAAGCAAAAATAGTGACAAGACCATCGTTGTATATCATTCTTGCAATCAGCAGTTTGACGATTTCCTGGTAAGAACGGATATCTTTAAACGTGGCTTTAAGATCGGCAAAGGCCGCCCGGACAATGGCGGCTTTGCCGTCATTTTTTCTTCGGTTCCCAGGTTTGGATTTTACAAGAACGAACAAAGGGATGGAAAAAAGTCCGTACCACACTGCCACCAGGATGCAGGCAGCCCTGATGTTGGCCCCGGATTCACGGGACACGCCGAACCAGGGAATTTCCGGATTGATAAAACCGGCCATGGCAACAAACATGGCTAAAAGCCCGCCAATATACCCCACACCCCAGCCGATGCCTGAAATTCGCCCAATGGTTTTTTCACTGGAAATATCCGGCAGGAATGCGTTGTAAAAAACCATACCGATTTCAAAGGCCAGGTTGGACAGGACAAACCAGATCAACGCCTGATAAACTTGCCCCGGCATGACAAACCAAAGCATAGCTGAGCCTGCCGCACCAATCACTGTGGAAATAAACAAAAACGTTTTTCGTGCATTGCCATGGTCGGCCAGGGCCCCAAGCACAGGAGATAAAAAAGCTGCCAGAAGTGCTGTCAGCGTGACGCCCCTGGACCACAGCGCGGTACCGTGGATTTTATCCGGCGCAATGACTGAAACAAAATAGGTGGAATAAATAAACGTTACAATCAACGTGGTATAGGCAGAGTTGGCAAAATCGTACATCACCCAGCCAAATATCTGTTTTTTGTCTGTCCGGGTGCTACTCATATATATGTTCTCCCGTAGTTAAAATGGTATTGTAACGCCTTGATATAACATCTGTTTGATATCCTGCTGCCCATACCATGTGTCAAATGTATTTACCGGCAGGTCCGGGCTGATGTCCGGCAGGCCCGCATCCGCCAAAACCAGTGATTCAAGCGGTTCTCTTTTTTCGTTTTCCTTGCATATCCCCATTGCCCGGTCAATGGTATCAAGGACCGCGAGCGTGGAATTGACCACCTCTCGAATCAAGGTCAAAAGATCTGTAGAATAAAAAGACCCGGAACAGGGATGCCGGTATTTAAGACGGCCTGAAAAAAAGGGCAAAAAGCAGGGTTTATTGAAAGGATAAATCAATCCGGCGGAAGAATCCGGTAGGGGATGTGAGGTGCCTGCCATTTTTATCGTACCGTTGCGTATTACAGAAGCGCCAAACAGTGCATGAAGCGCCGCGTGCCATTGCAGGGCGTGTTTTAAAAAGGACGTTTTGGGGCGTTGGGGCAAAAACAGGCCGGCCATAAGCTGATAAAATTTCAGGTTTGAAATTTTTGCCTGCCTGAGAATCTTATGCAAACGGGTTTTGCCGCGGAGCAGATATTCAAAATGAACATCCATGGCGGTTTCAAAATACCTGTGCCTGGCTGTGGCGCCCGTGTGAATTCCTTTCATACCGGCATAATAGTAAACCAATGGATGAAAGGTTGTGTCGGACATGATGTGGCACGCGGTGCCGGCGGCAAGTGCCAGTGCCCATGGCGTGCGATGATGATTCAGGAATTTGAGCACCGGCAAAAGGGCTTGTTTGTTTGGCCGGTGAAACGGGTTGGCCAGGGCCTGAACCTGTTTTTTCTGCGGACCTGCCAGATAATAGAACGGTGAATCCGGACACACCGCCCCAATGAGAAAT
>QKDP01000348.1 GCA_003252055.1 Desulfobacter postgatei
CACACTGTATGTATTCAATAAAATGGACCTGGCTGATTTGGACAATTTTGATTCACCCTGGCTTTTAAATCAGGGTATTCTGGTTTCAGCACGTGAAAAGGCAAGCCTTACGCCTTTGGTGGACAAACTTGAAACCATGGTGTAGGCGGCTGCGCCGCAGAAACTAGAGACGGGGAATTAGAAACAAGTAATTTAACAATTTCTTATTTTTTGTGGTAGAAACAGAGGTGTAAGGCCCGTGATCAACTTTTAATAAAACCGGGTTGAAAAAAAGTGACGTATACTTTAAAACCAATATAAAAAACACTTGCCTTGGAATTTCATATGGAAATACATTTAGACCGGTTATTGAAAGAAAAGAAGATTAAAGCAGACTCAATGGACATTCCGGACTGCTTTGGGGAATTTGATAAAAACTGCCGGTTCTGTTTTGATTATTGCGCGATATCGTCACCCCAAAGTTGATATTTTGGAAAAACTTTTGATCTGCAATGATTACTCCATAAAACCCAACTGATTCAAAATCTACCTGATTCAAGCTTATTGGACAGATACTGGACCTGCTCGTAACGCTGACCTTTCTGGTTCATTTCCTTTTCAACCGCATTGACGGAATAGATGGCTGTTGCATGGTAACGTTTGAAACTGGCACCGATTTGCTTTATGGGCTGGTCCGTATACTTTTTTGATAGAAACATTGCGACCTGGCGCGGCTTGACAATGCGTTGTTGTCTGGATTTAGACTCAAGCTCCTGTTCGGAAACATCGAAGGTTTCACAGACCAGTTTTTTGATCAGGTCAATGGTTATCTGTTTACGCGCCCCGGTCATTTTTTCAAGCACGCACCTGGCAAGTTCAATGTCAATTTTCCGGTTCATCAACTGGCCCCGGGTAACAACACTGAAAAGCGCACTTTCAAGCTGGCGGACATCGTCACACGCTTCCTGGGCAATATATTCGGTCACAGGTGTGGGCAAAATACACTGAATGGCCTTGGATTTCTTATTTAAAATCTTTACCCGGGTTCCAAAATCAGGTGCCTTGATCTCCGTGACGACCCCCATATTCAGCCTGGATTTCAAGTTCTCATTTAATTTAGGAATTTCATCAGGCCGTTCACAGCCTGAAAAAATAATTTTCTTATCCGCATCAATCAGATAGTCCAGGGTCATGGCAAGCTCTTTTTGGGTAGCACTCTTCCCGGTCAGAAAATGGACATCTTCCAGGATCAGCACATCACATTTAAGACGGTATTTTTCCTTGAACTGGTCAATACTGTTATTTCTCAAGGAATAGATCATTTCATTGGTGAAATCTTCGGCCGTAACATAAAAGACCCCCCGTGCCCCGTCGTGGGCCATCATATGGTGGCCCACGGCCTGGGACAGATGGCTTTTCCCAAGACCTGTCTTGCCCAGAAGAAAAAGTACGCCGGTCCCGTTAAGTTTACCCTGGGCCAAATATAAAGAGGCCGTATATGCAAAGCTGGAATTGTCCCCCACAACAAAATCATCGAATGTAAAATTTTTCTTGAGCATGCGCCCGCAATTAAATGCCGGTGTCATGCCGGGCAGCTGTGGATGAAATTCTGATGGAACACCGGCGGCTGCAGGTATGACAGGCAGCACGCCGGTTGTTTTTTGCATCCGCCCTTTTTGCGCCTGGCCAAAATCTGAATTTATTTGACCTGATTTTATTTTCTTTTTGCCTACCTTGAATTCAATGCGGACTTTTTGTCCCAACCGCAAAAAACCTTCTTCAAAATAGCCCAGATAGTTTTCTTTGAGTCGTTTGACATAGAAGTCATTGGGAACTGCCAGGACAATCGTTTCAGCATCATGGGCGGACACCATCACAGGTTCAATCCACATTCGGTAACAATGGTCTGGAACTGATTCTTTAATATGTAATTTGACTTCTTTTAAAAACGAATCCATTGAAAAATACACAGCCTTCCAAACAATTTAAACAAAGCAGCTAAAAAATTTGACATTAATACGGGTAAAGGGTGACCAAAAGTGATTTTTAGTATGTTGGCCTGTTTTTTATGTGAATCTGATTTATTGGTCAACTGGAATAAAGGTCGTTAGGTCACGGTTAGAATAATGTATGGTATGTTTTTTCAACAACCTGTTTTCATAAGGTATTTTTTGTGAAACAACGGGAATAATCACTGATTACAGTGGGTTCGACAAATCCCTATTTTCAAAAGGTATTTTATAAAATATGAAATATTCGTAAAGAATCTTTATTTTTTTTTCTTCGATTTTTAACGATTTACTTTGAATTGCTTCAAATTAAACAAAAGTCGTAAAAAACGATCAACCCTAAAATTTATAAGGGTTTCACAAATTCGCCCCTGAATTGTATTTACACCCTGCTGGGTCAATAGTATATTTTTTAAATTTAACGTATAAATGAAAGCAACATCTAATTATGAATACCCAATCAGACCGGCCGATTCTTGGCATAACCATGGGAGATCCGGCAGGTATCGGCCCCGAAATAGTGATTAAAAGCCTTGCTGACCCTGAAATTACAAAGTTGTGCACACCTGTTGTTTTAGGTGACTTTGAAATACTCAAAAAAGCGGATATTGATTCGAAAATAATTCCTGAGTTAGTCGTAACAGACGATTTAACTTACGATTTATCTAATTTACCCAAGGGGTTTCTGGTGCGGCTTTCCAACCTGAATCCGGATGTCACTGAACTTGGGACCCCCACCCCGGAGACCGGAAGCGCCATGGAAACCTATATCAAGACCGGGGTGGATCTTGCCCTGTCCGGTGCCATTGACGCCCTGGTCACAGGTCCCATTACCAAAACAGGCCTGAAACTGGCCGGGTCATCCTTTCACGGTCATACCGAGTTGATCGCCCATAGAACAGGTACTGACAATTTTGCCATGATGATGGCGGGGCCCCGCCTGAAAGTGGTTTTAACCACCATTCATATCCCCTTGTCCCAGGTGCCGGGCCGGCTGACCAGCCGAGAAATAACAAGAATCATCAACCTGACCCGGGATACCCTGATCACAAGATTCGGTATTCCAAACCCCAGGCTTGCCGTGGCAGGCTTAAATCCCCATGCAGGCGAACAGGGCATGTTCGGTAACGAAGACGCGGATATTATTTTACCGGCTGTAATAAAGGCCCGGGAAAAAGGGTTTGATATTACAGGGCCCCTGCCGCCGGATACCGTATTTTTCAACGCTATCGAGGGCCGATTTGACGCCGTAATCTGCATGTACCATGACCAGGGGCTGATTCCTTTCAAGCTGGTGCATTTCAGGGACGGGGTGAACACCACCATCGGACTTCCCATTATACGCACATCCGTGGACCACGGCACAGCCTATGACATTGCCTGGACAGGGATTGCAGATCCCACAAGCATGAAAGAGGCCATTAAAATGGCGGCTGTTCAGGCGGTTAATCAAAAAAGGTATGGCAATGGCAAGTGATCACATCATAATTAAAGGCGCCAGAACCCATAATCTGAAAAATATTGATGTCAGCATCCCCAAAAACAGCCTGACCGTGGTCACCGGCCTTTCCGGCTCCGGCAAATCCACCCTGGCCTTTGACACCCTTTATGCTGAAGGCCAGAGACGCTATGTGGAATCTTTATCCACCTATGCCCGCCAGTTTTTAGGCCAGATGGACAAACCGGACGTGGACGCCATAGAGGGGTTGTCCCCTGCCATTGCCATTGAACAGAAAACCGCCTCCCACAACCCGAGATCCACGGTGGGAACCGTCACGGAAATCTATGATTACCTGCGCCTGCTTTTTGCCAGGGCCGGCAGACCCCACTGCCATATCTGCGGCAAACCCATTTCATCTGCATCCATTGACCAGATCATACAAAGCATCCTTTTTCCAATGCCTGAAAAAGCGCAGAAAATAATGGTGCTGGCACCTGTGGTCACAAATAAAAAAGGCGGGCATGAAAAGCTTATCCATCACCTGAAAAAGGATTTGCCAGGCTTAAAATTGACGGACATGTCTGCTTAATCGAAGAGGCACCGGCACTTGATAAAAAGAAAGCACATGCCATAGACGTTGTGGTGGACCGGCTGATTTTAAAACAAGGGATCGAACAACGGCTGACCGATTCCGTTGAAACCGCCCTGTCTCTTGCCCAGGGCCAGGTGATCATAGACAACCTGGATCTAAAAACCCAGACCCTTTTCAGTGAAAAAGCCACCTGCGACACCTGCGGTATCTTTTATCCGCAATTTACCCCGGCCGGTTTTTCCTTTAATTCCCCCCAGGGTGCATGTCCCCACTGTGACGGACTTGGCCATCTGACGGAATTTGACCCGGCAAAAATTGTCCCGAACCATCATCTGTCCCTGCGCCAGGGGGCGGTACTGCCCTGGGCCGGAAAGGATTCCGTTCGTCATATGGAATTTTTAGATGCCCTGGTAACCCATTATAATGAAGATATCTACACCCCTTTTAAAGACCTTTCCACGGACTTTCAAAGGATTATTCTCTTTGGTTCCGGGGCCCATAAAATCCCCTTTTATGTTGAACAGGCGGGCAAAAAAATCGTTTATGAAAAACCCTTTGAAGGCGTGATTGAACAACTTTCCCGCCGTTTCCGGGATACAAAATCACCATCTGTCAGACAAGACCTTGGCAAGTACATGGGCCATAAAGTCTGCTCCAAGTGTAATGGTTCCCGCCTGAACCCCGGTGCTTCGGCAGTACGGGTGGCCGATAAGACCATCCAGCAGATCGCGGCCATGTCCGTCAAACAGGGCGCTGATTTTGTAAACACGCTTCATTTGACCGGCAGAGAAAAAGCCGTGTCTGAATCCATTCTTGCAGAACTGTCCCAACGGCTTTCCTTTCTGGAAGATGTGGGGCTTGCCTATCTGACCCTTGACCGGTCCGCAGCGACCCTTTCGGGCGGAGAGAGCCAGCGCATCCGGCTGGCCACCCAGATCGGTTCGAAACTTTCCGGGGTGCTTTATGTTCTGGATGAACCCAGCATCGGTCTTCACCAGCGGGACAATGCCCGGCTGCTCAATACGCTGATGCACTTAAAGGGCCTTGGCAATACCGTGCTGGTGGTGGAGCATGATGAAGAGACCATGCTGGCCGCAGATTATATTATTGATGTGGGTCCCAAAGCCGGTGTTAATGGCGGAGAGGTGGTATTTTCAGGTCCGCCCGAAGATCTGGTCAAGGCATCCTGTCTCACCGGGCTGTATCTGTCCGGAAAACAAAAAATCCCTGTGCCTGAAACCAGACGAACCAACACCAAACATTTTTTAACGGTCGTGAAAGCAAGCGAAAACAACCTTAAGGATATTGATGCGTCCTTTCCTATAGGATGTTTAACCTGTGTAACCGGGGTGTCCGGATCAGGAAAATCAACCCTGGTTCTGTCAACCCTTTACCAGGCCCTTGCAAGCCGGATTAACAGATCTGAAAAACCCGTTGGAAAACATGCCGCCCTAGCAGGCATGGAATATATCGACAGGGTGATCCACATTGACCAGTCCCCCATCGGCAAAACCCCGAGATCCAATCCAGGCACCTACACAGGGGTTCTCACCCATATCAGGGAGTTGTTTGCCAAGACACCTGAGGCAAAGGTCCGGGGATACAAGTCCGGACGGTTCAGTTTTAATATCAAGGGCGGCAGGTGCGAGTCCTGCAAAGGCGACGGCACCGTCAAAATTGAAATGCATTTTCTGCCTGATGTTTATGTGACCTGTGATGTGTGCAAAGGCAGACAATTCAACCGGGAAACCCTTGAAATAAAGTACAAAGGAAAAAACATCGCCCAGATTCTGGACATGACCATCAATCAGGCCTTAGAATTTTTTGACAATATATCCGCCATCCGGCACATCCTTTCCACGCTGGTGGAAACAGGGTTGGGATATATCAAACTGGGCCAGGCCGCCACAACACTGTCCGGCGGGGAAGCCCAGCGTATAAAGATTGCCAGGGAACTGTCCAAGAAAAGCACAGGCAAAACCATTTACATCCTGGATGAACCCACCACAGGCCTGCATACCGATGACATCAAAAGGCTGTTGGCTGTTCTGGACAGACTTGTGGATGCAGGCAACACCGTGGTGGTCATTGAACACCACCTTGATGTCATTAAATGCGCCGATTATGTCATTGATCTTGGACCTGACGGCGGAGACCAGGGCGGGCGGATCATCGCCCAGGGCACCCCGGAACAAGTGGCTTGTACACCGTTGTCCCATACGGGTTTTTACCTGAACCGGGTGTTAGCAACGAATTAACATTCGTCACACTCGTCTTCCATCATACAGGACCCGTCCACCAAACAGGCAAAAGCGATCTTTTCTGCCTGACCGCGCCTTTTGTCGGATACCGTTTCAAATGCATCAGGTAAAGATTTTATAATATGATGATCAGGCCCGGGAATGGCGGATATCCCCTCCCCTTCCACCTTTCCGGTCTTTCCTGAAACCAGTTCGGCATCCTCGCCATTGGTGACCACCACCAAAGGGATCTGGTAATCAAAGATCAGCCGCGACAATGCCAGAGTTGGCAGACGCCGGGTCACAAGGGACCCCGGGGCATAATTGACCATCATGACCGCGCGTTGATTCCTGTAAACCAGAAAATCAACCTTCACAACCGCACTGCGCCCGGTTGCGTGCAGTGTTATTTCCCGCCCTGCCTCAATATCAGATTTATCAAATCCCAGACCGTTTACCAGATGCCGGGCAATTTGTTGGCGGTAGCGTTCATCGTGGGTGTCCGTAATGGTTTTGCCGCTTAAAAAATCAACAAGTTCCCCCAGAATCAGGTGATGGGAATTTTCACTCATACCGTCCCCTTTAATTTTAATTAAATTATTGACCTTATATGCAGAAAAACATTATGAATGCCATAGAAATTTTATAAAAAGGGTGCGTCAGTCATGCTGGATTTTCTTTCCCTTTCGGTGAAGGGGGTGCTTTCATTTATTGGATATTTAATAAACACGCTTTGCTTGACTGTTCCTTTGATTTTCATCGCTCTTTTAAAATTTGTTCTACCCTTTAAAGGGGGGATTGTATTACTGGACAAAATCCTTATCTGGATTGCAACCCTGTGGATCAGTATCAACGGCATGAATTGTGATCTGTTCAACAGGATAGACTGGCAGGTGAACGGATTGAGCCAACTGAAAAAAAAGGATTGGTATCTTGTCATATCCAACCACCAGTCCTGGGTGGACATCCTGGTACTTCAGAAAATCTTTAACCGCAAAATTCCCATGTTGAAGTTTTTTTTGAAAAAAGAGTTGATCTGGGTCCCTTTTCTGGGGCTTGCCTGGTGGGCACTGGATTTTCCGTTCATGGAACGGTATTCAAAAAAATTTATTGCCACCAACCCCCACTTGAAGGGAAAGGATCTTGAACGCACCCGCAAGGCGTGTGAAAAATTCAAGCAGACTCCGGTGTCGGTGATGAATTTTGTGGAAGGCACCCGGTTTACCCCTGAAAAACATGAACGCCAGAAATCACCCTTTGACCGGCTCCTTTTTCCCAGAGCAGGCGGTGTCGCCTTTGTGCTTGGATCCATGGGCGAATACCTTCACAATATTGTTAATGTAACCATTGCCTATCCCGGCGGGGTACCCACCTTCTGGGACTACATTTCAGGCAAGACAAAAAAAATCATTGTGGATGTGGATGTATTCCCCGTGGGCGAACAGATGATCGGCGATTACTTTAATGATGATGGGTTTAAGCAACAATTCTGTGAATGGCTTAATCAGATCTGGCAGGAAAAGGACAAAAAACTGGGGGAACTGCTTCTTTTTGAACCGACGGACAGGCCATCGTCCTGACCAGGGCAATCACATGGAAAAAAATCAAAAATTAAGGGGTGCCCTGATGGACATTTATTCAGGGCGATGATAGGAAATCAACCGGAGTTTAATCTCCAAGTTTTAGTGATTTCCGGTTTTGTGCCAACCGGAAGAACTTGGTTGAATTATTCAATTTTTCAAGCTACAATAGCATCCAGCTATGAAAATAAAGACGGAAGTATAAATTATAAAATGAATAGACAGAATCCGCTTATCACCATATTGGCCCATTCTGCTTAATTAACTGTTGAACAGTAAAATGTCCCTCCCAAATTTGTCTTTAAAGAAGGCAGGATGATTAAATGCGTATCATACATATAACGTTGGAATATTTACGTGAACGACAGCCACCAGTGGTTCGGTTTCTTCATATTACAATTTTATGTTTGGTTTTAAGCCAGATCATTGTCAGCAACTTCATGGGATTTACTGATAATGGTGAAGTAAGCAAGAAAACTATTGAATATTATGGAACATCGATACACATAGGCACTGGATTATTCCTGTTGCCGATCGCTTTCGTTTTTATTTATATCGAATTAAAACGTCATGGAATAAAATATTTTTTTCCTTACCTCTATGGCAACTATTCCCAACTAAAAGAAGATCTTCAGCAGCTAAAACAATTCAAATTACCAGAACCAAGGGCTTATGGTATCGCGGCGATGGTTCAAGGTCTGGGTTTGGGCGCATTGACTTTGGTAATTTTGTCAGGGTTAACTTGGTTCCTTTCTTGGATTTATATGGCGCCTTGGGCGGATAGCATAAAAGAGTTTCACGAATTATTAACCGGATTAATCGAAGCGTATGTTGTCGGCCATGGTGGAATGGGACTGTTGCATTTGCTTTTTCAGTTGAAGAACCCAAAAAACTGCTAACATCAAAATATGCGCCAGGTAAAAAAACAAATTTCAGCCAGTTTCCATCAAAATTATTCCAATTTATCCTTGTGTGAACACCCGGCAAACGATATAAATTCCATAGTTGAAACAATCAGTTCCGGCCTTGACCAGCGGCATTGTTCAACAACGTTTTATCAATAATCCCGCTTGCCGGAACAACCGTTTTACCAGTAACGAAGAACTTTCGTAACCCGTATTGTCTTGGTCTTTGTATGGGCGGGCCTATTGACAAAACGATTCTTGTTCGCCGAACAAATTTACGCGCATCCGTTCAAACTATCAAACGAGGAGGATATAGAACATGATACCAATTGACGGTAATTTTATATTGGCTGTTGCCCCACGATTTTCTGGTTCAAAAGCACAGGCACAGACTCGTATTGTTGGAGCAATATCCGACACCTTTTCCTCAACATTGGATAACTATGATATCAATACAAGACTGCGCATTGCTCATTTTATGGGACAAGTGACTCATGAATGCGCAGGATTTCGCACTACAGAGGAATTTGCATCAGGTGCAGCATACGAAGGACGAGAAGATCTTGGAAATACCGAGAAAGGAGATGGAAAACGATACAAAGGTCGTGGTTTGATCCAGCTCACGGGGCGCGCAAATTATAGAAAAATAGGTGGTATATTGGATTTGGCGTTAGAAGATAATCCAGAGATAGCAGCCGAACCAGTGACTTCGTTAAAGATTGCGTGTGAATACTGGAAAATGCGAGAAATAAATGTTGCGGCTGATCGCGATGACTTGATTCGTGCAACTAAACTCGTGAATGGCGGGCTCAATGGACTGGAAGATCGACGAAAATATCTTCAAAAGGCTAAGACCGCTCTTGCCAATATTGAAGGAATCCGGGTGGCTATCAGCGAAGGTGGCAACACCGTTGTTTTGCGGCGAGGCTCATTTGGTGATGCGGTCACAGAACTACAGGAATTATTGGTAGCCAAAGGTTTCGACATATCAATTGACAACGATTTCGGACCTGCTACTGAATTGGCAGTGATGATGTTTCAAAAAAGTAAGGGGTTAATCGTAGACGGAATAGTCGGGAATAATACTTGGACATCATTGCGGGCATAGCGGGTTTAGCGGTTAACGAATAAGGTTAAATTGTGAGAGCGGAGCGAACCACAATCTGAACCGTTTGTTTAACGCAGATTTTACTTTCAAGTATTTTTCAGTCCGGCCTGCAACCAGGGAATCCCTGGCTTCAATATCTGGATAATGTCAGGTATAGCATTTGTATCCGTAGTCTTTGGGATGATCGGAAAGGGGGTGTAAATCAAGCCTGTTGGTTTGAGATTTGATCTGCTACCGCCAGCTATTTGGTAGCGAACAGACTTCAAAACAGTCAGTATTAAAGCCTGTATCCATTATAACCAAAAGAATACCTATCGGTATCTGCATTAATTGCTCCAACGGCCGTGATTTACACCCTCGGAAAGGTGGTAAATGACGAACTTGATGCAGGGCAAAAGCCATCATTGCGTAGCACCTTTAATTTATGTAAGTGCCTAAAAGCCCTAATTGTAGCACCAATAGTATTCGGTATATTCCTGAAGGCGGGGGATATCTATTTGAAAAACGAAACAGCTGTAATAATTTTCTTTTGCCTGGCCTTCCAAAATGGTTTTTTTTGGCAGACTGTGATTCCAACTGGAAAGGTGGCAACCAAACCAAGATCCCCTAACGAGTAAGGGAGTAAAGGGGTCAAGTCTGCTCTTGGCTCATTTTGTTAATTCGGTTATCAACCGACAGCGGCGATAATGCCTGCAAGCAGCAAGGGGAACTCAAACCAGAACTCATAAAGATTGGCTGAAATATCACTGTCTATTTTATACCGTAAGGTCAATATAAGCATAAACGCCGGTATCAGGGCAAGGCCGCAGACAGCAGGTGCCCTCCAGACAGAT
>QKDP01000049.1 GCA_003252055.1 Desulfobacter postgatei
CTGATTACCCGAGAATAGAAAGCAAACTTTTTTCCATCTGGGGACCAATCTATGAGGTTTCTCATGGCCCCATCATGAGTTAGTCTTGTTTGTTCAGAGCCATCAACATTCATGGTATAAATCTCAAAAAAGCTGCCAACACCATCTCTATCTGAGTTGAAAGCAATTTTTTTTCCATCCGGTGACCAGTTTGGCGTCACATCGGTTGCGGGATTGTTCGAAATATTTTTTAGATTTGATCCATCTGCGTTGATAACCTGAATTTCTGAGTTACCTGGAAAATCTGTTCGAAATGCTATTTTTTTCCCATCCGGTGACCATACAGGTCGCAAATTATTCGGCGCCCCGTCAACTCCATGGGTAAGTCGTGTTACTGCCCCACCGTATTGATTCATAGTATAAACCTCACGAATCCCATCACGGTCAGAGACAAAGGCAATAGGCCCTTTAGTTGGCTTAGGGCAGCCATACAGCGGAAATAACAAGAGAAAAAGAGCTAGTAATTTACACGAAATAGATATGCTGTCTTTTAGGCGTCTCATTTTGAAAACCTGAAAAAAGTTTGTCAGCACACATCTGGTCTGGATACCGTTTTATTAAAAATAGTTTGATTTCATTGTAGATCATCCTATATTCTGTTTTATCCGTCAAATGGGCACATGGGCGATTAACTCAGCGGGAGAGTGCCACCTTCACACGGTGGAAGTCACAGGTTCAAATCCTGTATCGCCCACCAGATATTTCCTCTATGATGGTAAAGTGAGTAGCCTACATCCAGCCTGAAATTCATTTCTTCATGTGCGGACGCTTCGCTTATTTCGGCAACGGATTCTTTGGTTATGAATCCCTGCATCTGCCGCCTCCACCTCTTATCGAGCAGTACAACATTGCTCCGTCCCAGGATATTCTGGTAATCCGTACGTCCTTAATCTCAGGCCAAGCAGAGTGGGCCATGCTTCACTGGGGCCTGGTGCCTTTCTGGTCCAAGGAATCTAAGACCAAACACATCCTGATTAACGCCAGGGCCGAAGGTATAGAAACGAAGCCTTCATTTCGAAGCCCTTTCAGGCATCGTCGTTGCGTTGTTCCGGCCAGCGGGTTTTATGAATGGATGCATAGGGACGGCAAGCAGCCGTACTTCATCCGGCCTGCGCGTGATGATAACTACTTTGCCATGGCTGGCATCTGGGAGCACTGGCAAGGGCGAAACGGAGAGATGGTTAACTCTGTTGCCGTAATCACCACGGCAGCCAACAAGGTGATGGCACCGATTCATGACAGAATGCCTGCAATTCTGGCGGAGGATAATATACCGGAATGGTTGGATCCCGAATCTGATAGAAAAGTTGTGGCGGAGATGCTGAAACCATGCCCTGGGGAATGGTTGGAGGCATATCCAGTTGGCGCCTACGTAAACAACCCTCGGCATGATGGGGAAGGATGTATTACAAGGATTGAAACTTGATCCGGCAAATCGAACTTGTCCATTGCTTTGAGCGAATTTTTCTTGAACCTGCCTTTACCGACGGACACGCTGTTAAGCGAGTATCCGATTCCATTGGGCTTCAAGCATCTTTATGAAGATGGTGGAAAATCCCAATAGAGGCGTCCGGATTACCTGGCACCTTTTATGGTTGGGAAGAGGAGTATGATAGGTATTACCGGATGACCGCCATGAAGGTGAGTACGGGCCTGATGGAGAAGCTGTCAGCCAATCTGCCGACAAGAGGACTTATTGCGCCACCAAGGCCGTAGGCAAATCCCATCATAAGGCTTGCGACCATTGAACGCCCTTTTGGGGCGAGTTTTTGTGCCATTGTTACACCGAGGGGGAGGGGGGCGAGTACAAAACTTCCAGCGATAATCGCCCCTAGATACACCCAGTAACCTTCAAGCTGGAGGAGCAGCCACAAGGCCGGACCCATGAGAAGAAACGATCCGAGAAAGACTGGTTTGAAACCGACCCGGTCCGATATATGGCCGGATAGAAGGCCACTGAATGTTCCGGCAACAATGAAGAGTGCGTAAATGATCCCCGCCTGAACAACAGTGAATCCCTCCTGAACATAAAGAACCGGCATAAAGGTAAGAAAAGCCTGTCCAACGATCGCTCTCAAAAACATAGTCAGCCAAATGAGGAAGATAATTTTCCAGACATCACCAAGGCTTTCTCGCAGGGCACTGAAAAAACCGGCACGATTGAGCCCCTCACTCCGAGGGCAGGGAATCACGAAATAGAAGTAACAAATGAAAGCGAGCCCGAAGAGCATGGTGAAAGGTAGGGCCGAGAGGCCTAGAGTCGCCACATAGGTCGTAATGAAAAGCGGACCGATACCGAAGGCAAGGGTCCCCCCAGTGTTGAATATCGACATGGAAAACCCCGCTTTACTACCGGAATACAGTGGGACCATTCCAGTGACCGAAGGGTGAAACATGGATGAGCCTGTGGACCCGAGGGCGACGAAAAGCAGGAGCAGCCAAAAATTGGGGGCTATTCCCGTAAGAGGTATGCAAGTAACAACAAGACCGAGCCCGGCGAAAATGAACAGGCGGGTTTGGTATCGGTCTGCAAAATACCCGACTGTCGGCTGAATTATAAAAGCCAATAATCGCATGGTGCCAGTGATGACACCGACTTGGGTGAGGGTGAGCCCGAGTTTGTTGATAAAAACTGGGAAGAGGGGATTTAGGAACGAAGAGTAAAAATCGCCGATAAAATGGATAAGGGTAAGGATAAACAATATTTTGAGATTAACAGACATGATCTTTTGATGATCTTGAGATCGCTGGTTCCAAGATCGAAATGGTTTTTTCGTTTCCCCACCAAAAACAGGACTATTTCGGTTTCCTTGCGGAAGTGCTGTTATAGCTCCAAATTTGAAAATCGCACTTTTTTATTATGGCGGCCTGCCGCTTCTGGTTAACCTTGAGCTTTGACTGAGGCAATAGTTGAAAAAGACAGCAAAAAAGAAAATTATCAAATTTCCCTCCAGAACTGACCATGGCCCCTTTTTAAATGACGTCATTGAGGAAGGATACCACATTTACAACCTTGAGAACGCAAAACTCCCCAATTACTACCCCAATGAATTCCCAGGCTATCCCGGTGTTAACTTTCAAGACCTGAAGATTGGTGATGTGGTAACCGTCAGAGCTTTTTTCAAAGTTGGATCAGGAAAGAACGTCCGTGCTGATGGCGGTTATCTGGATCTGGAAATTGAGCACATTGAGGAAGATTCTGTGTTTGGGGTGATCATGACAGACCTTCC
>QKDP01000354.1 GCA_003252055.1 Desulfobacter postgatei
AGGTCAGCCCATGGCTGTTATTCGATTGTTGCCAGCACATCATCCTTGGCCACGGAATCACCTGGTTTGAAGTTAATGGCAGTAATCGTTCCGCCGGCTGTTGCCGGCAGGGCATTTTCCATCTTCATGGCCTCAATCACCACAACGGTATCACCTGCATTTACTGTATCTCCTACATTTTTCTGATACTTGACAATCATGCCGGGCATGGGTGCCAAGACAGGCGTTCCAGAGCTTGCAACCGCAGCGGATTTGGGTTCGGGTTTTGGTGCAGGCGCGGCCGGTTTTCGTGGTGCGGGTTTCGGGGCCGGCGCTGCAGGAGCTGCAGGAGGCGTTGTGGTTGCAGGGGGTGCTGCAGGCGTAGCCGCAGCAAGCGCAGCATAAGAAATCACGGGAGAACCGCCCACCTCATCGACACCAACCTCAAAACATTCACCGTCCACAAATACATTAAAGGTTCTGGCATATTCGCTTTTTTCAGGAAGATCCACAGCCGGCTCGATGAGCTTGCCTGCTTTGGCCTTTTTAATCATATCTTCCTGTTTTTTAACATCTTCCAGGGTAATGGGTTTGATAGTGTCAGGCACCTGCACCTTGCCGTATTTCTGCATCAGGTATTTTTTGCCGGTTACGGGGAACAGGGCACAAAGAATAAGATCCTCCTCATCCACGGCCAGATCGCCGATCTCTGCCCTGGCTTTTTCAAGTTCCGGAGTCAAAACCTCAGCCGGACGGCAGGTAATGGGTTGTTCGCCCCGTTCATAGTCCTTGAGCGCTTTTTTCTGAACTTCGGCATCAATGGGAACCGCCGTTTTGCCGTACAGGCCGTAACACAGATCCTTGACCTGGTCCGTAATCATTTTGTAGCGCTCGTCCTTGGTATCAAAAAGCACATTGTTCACTGTCTGGGTGCCCACAATCCGGCTGGTGGGCGTCACAAGGGGAAGCTGACCCAGTTCTTTTCTGACCCTGGGAAGCTCTTTGTACACATCATCAATTTTGTCCAGGGCATCCATTTCCCGAAGCTGTTTTTCCAGATTGGCGCGCATGAAGTCAGGCATCTGGTGCATAAGCACATTGATATCGATCTGGGAGACCTTGGTGTCATCCAGCAGGTGCCTATATTTGGGTATCACATCTTTTTCAAGGGTTTCATTGATCCGGGTAAGGGCCTTGATATCAAATCCCGTATCCCGGCTGGTGCCCATGAGGCTCATCACAAGGGGTTCAAGTGCGGCATGGGATGTTCTGTACGCATAAGGCGTCATACAGGTATCAATGATGTCAACCCCTGCCTCAACAGCCTTGAGATGGGTCATGGGGGACATACCCGAAGTAAAATGGGAATGCAGGTGGATCGGGGGCTTGACTTCAGCCTTCAGCGCTTTTACCAGCTCAAAGGCGTCATAGGGGGCCATCAGCCCTGCCACATCCTTGATGCAGATGGAGTCGGCGCCCATATCCTCAAGAGCTTTGGCCTTTTTCACATAATAGCCCAGGTTATACAGCTCTCCGCCCAAGCGGGGCTCTGTCAGGGTATAGCAGATGCAGCCCTGGAAATGCGCACCGCATGCTTTGATTACGGGCACCACGGTTTCAAAATTTCTGTAATCATTGAGCGCATCAAAGGTCCTGAAAATATCCAGCCCGTTTTCCACGGTCTTTTTAACAAACGCTTCGGCCAGATCATCGGCATAGTTACGGTACCCCACAAGTTTCTGGCCGCGCAGCAGCATGGAGATTGGGGTTTTCTTGAAATACCGTTTCAGGGTGCGAAGCCGCTGCCAGGGATCTTCGTTGAGATACCGGTGCATGATGTGAAAGGAAGCCCCGCCCCAGACCTCCACGGCCCAGAACCCGATTTCATCCATCTGCTCGGCCACAGGGATCATATCCTCGGTGCGGCCCCGGGTGTCAAACAATGCCTGATGGCCGTCCCGCAGGGAAAGATCCTCGATTTTCAGAGGGTTTTCCGCTTTGGGACGCGTTTGGGAATAATCCATCTCTACCATTTTAACTTCATTGTGATCGGTCATAATGTCCTACATATAATATAAAGTTGTTTAGTTTTTTTTTAATAGACTTCAGGTCAGCCCATGGCTGTTATTTCAGCATTCTTTGCCGTATCATTGCATTGGCATTCATGATTGCCTGCCGTCCGGAAAGGCCCCACAGGTTCATCTGTCCAACAGGGGCGTGTTTGGCTGCAGCATCGGCAGCCTGGTTTTGCATTGCAACAACAGCTGCTTCCTCCTGCGTTCGGATATACATGTGAACAGCAGCCATGGCAGCAGCCAGTTTTTTGTTTTTCATGACAAAGGTCTCCTTGGCTTTTTAAACGGGTTCAAGGATTAAGCCTTAAGTGTTGCCGCTACATCGGAATATTGCCGTGTTTCTTGGCCGGGCGGTATTCCCGTTTGGTAGCCACTGCTTCAAGGGCATCTATGAGCCTTGGCCGGGTTTCACTCGGCATGATCACCGCATCCACATACCCCCTTGCTGCAGCACAATAGGGATTGGAAAACTGGGTATTGTACGCATCTATTTTCTGCTTGCGCATGGCAGCCGGGTCTTCGGCGTTTTTAATCTCCCTTGCATGAATGACGTTTGCCGCGCCTTCAGCCCCCATGACTGCAACTTCAGCCGTGGGCCAGGCAAAGGCCATATCCGCACCAAGATGTTTGGAACACATGGCGATATATGATCCACCGTAATCCTTTCTTGTGATCAGCAAAAGCTTGGGTACCGTGGCTTCGGAGTAGCACCACAGAAGTTTTGCCCCGTGCCGGATGACCCCGCCCCACTCCTGGTGGGAGCCAGGCAGATAACCGGGGACGTCGGCAATGGTCAGCATGGGAATGTTAAAGGCGTCACAGAACCGGATAAACCGGGTGGCCTTGTCAGATGCATCAATATCCAGACAGCCGGCCATAATCATGGGCTGGTTGGCAATGATGCCGATGGGACGACCATTGAGCCGGGCAAAACAGATCACAATGTTTTTAGCAAAATACTGGTGGGGTTCGAAGAAATAGCCGTCGTCCACGATGGCGGCAATGACCTGCTTAACATCATAGGCTTGGTTGGATTTATCCGGAATAATGGTGTCAAGGGCCGGGGCCATGCGATGCGGGGAATCGTCCGTGGGTTTGACCGGCGGGTCTTCCATGTTGTTGGACGGCAGAAAGGATAAAAGCTGCTTGATCTGTTCAATGCAGTCTTCATCAGACTCACAGGCAAATTGGGCCACCCCGGACTTTTCGTTATGGGTCATGGCACCGCCAAGCACCTCAGAGGAGATTTCCTCACCGGTGACCGCTTTGATGACATTGGGACCGGTGATGAACATATACGAGGTCTCCTTGACCATGAAAATAAAATCGGTCATGGCCGGAGAATAAACCGCCCCGCCTGCCGTGGGCCCCATGATTGCCGAGATCTGCGGGATCACACCCGAAGCCGCGGAATTACGAAAAAAGATTTCGCCGTAACCGGACAAGGCATCAATGCCCTCCTGAATCCGGGCACCGCCGGAATCGTTCATGCCGATAACAGGGGCGCCGGCTTTAATCCCTAAGTCCATGACCTTACAGATCTTTTTGGCCTGCATTTCTCCTAAGGACCCGGCCGAGGCCGTAAAATCCTGGGCATAGGCAAAGACCAGGCGGCCGTCCACTTTTCCGTGGCCTGTTATGACACCGTCTGCAGGAATTTCCTTGGTTTCCATGCCAAAATTGGTGCACCTGTGGGTCACGAACATGTCCAGTTCCCTGAAGGTACCTGCGTCAAACAGCAGATCAAGACGCTGCCTGGCGTTAAGAACGCCCTTTTCACGTCGTTTAGCCAGGGCTTTTTCACCACCCATGGCCTTGATCTTGATCTCTTTCTGCCTCAATTCCTTAATTTTGTCGGAAGTGACTCCCATAATTCGCATTTCTTTTTAAAATATTATAGTTGTATAACTGAATTTGTTTGTTTGTTTATTTATTTAACTATTTTTCTCAAACGGAAGAAACCCTGTTACGGAGCTTAAAACATCACTGTGCCAGGCTAAACCGCCATGCGCAGAACCAGGTTTCAGGATGGGGATCCGGCGGGCACCCGATGCATTCGGTTTTAATTCTGTCATCAACGCCTTCGGCAAAACGGGCGTACTCAACAAGACCGCCGGACTTGCAGGGATAATCATCCAGCCCTTTGCGCATCCTTGCCCGCTGGACCCTGCATTCATTCATCTGGAAAACAAAACTGTCCGCAGTTTCTTCCACAATGCTCTGGCGGTTGATAAATGCATACATCCTGAAATTCAAGGCTTTTTTCAGGCCCTCAAGTCCTGGATGTTTGCCCAGGCCCAGAATATTTTTTATGCGGTGGGCTTCAAAGGGGGAGAAACGGGCCCAGCAGGAGTCATTGCACCGTTTGGCATCGTTCATGCCGTGCTCGAACTCCACAGCCTGAAACCAGACCCCGTCATTGGCCAGCCAGGATTTTCCCACAGCTGCCATCAGTTTTTCGGTTGTGGCGTCATCCAGTGACATCAGCGCTTTGGGCATGCCTTGATCCAGTTCAAACTCCAGGGTACGGGACAGATGTTTCATGAGAATGGAAATCGAAGATTGTGTGGCCTTATCCAGAGCGGTAAGGGCCTTTTCCATGCCCATCTGGTGCTGAACTTCATTGAACCAGAGGCCGTAATGAACAACAATACGGGTAAACATGTCGATCAGCTGTGTTTTCTGCATATCAGGGGTAAGGTCCTGGGCCTGAAACGGAGTGGAATCCTGCATGAATCGTCCTCCTCGTTTTATGTTTGCCCACAAATTACTCAAAGTCGCGCCCTGTGTCAAGATCCTTTGTTCTCCAGAACAGGGTAACCGCATCTAAACCCTTTTAAATGTATTTTCTTATTTTTTTTACCACGAAGGGCGCGAAGTTCACGAAGATATCAGGGACTTAAACTTCGTGTCCTTCGTGATCTTTGTGGTGAATTAAAGGATAAAACTTATTTGAGATTTACATTACTTTTACATCCGAATGATCTGAATTCGATCTATGCGGCCTTGTTTATAATATAGAATAATGATCATTTGACCATTATTCTCTTGACAGCATGATATAGCAACCCTATATTATGGTCAAATGATCAAAATAACCTGGGAATATTATGGAAGTATACTTGAAGCCGGGTGGAACGTTACACAATCAGAGGAGCCAGCCGTGGAAGATGCGGCCGGCACCCATAACAAGCAGGGTGGACAACCCTGATAAAATAAAAATGAAAGGAGAAAATATCATGCCGGGATTTAATCAGAGAGGACCACAAGGGTTAGGACCCATGACCGGAAGAGGCATGGGTATTTGCGGAAACCGGAACATGGCCGAGGCCGGATACGGGGCTGGTTATGGCGGCCGGGGGGTTGGCGGTGGCGGCCGGGGTATGGGTCGCGGAATGGGCCGAGGCTTTGGTCCCGCTGCTGCCCCTGTGCCTTGGACTGCAAATGAAACCGCGCTCCAGGACAGGGCCAGGATGCTGGAAGAGGAGCTTAACGCCATTAAGGCCCAGTTGAAGACCATGTCTGCAGACACTGAAGACAAGTAATCTTTAATACAAGCCCGGGTGAAAAGGCGGCCCCTTTTCACCCGGGTCATCTACAAAAAAATCAGCCGCCGGGTGACAAATCCTACGGCTGACTCTCAATAGTATAGATAACCATCTAATATAACAAAATATATTTATAATTTTTTGCCTTTTATCATACAGGTGATCCTACGCCATATACTACAGTATTCCAAGGTATTCTAAACATCAACCGTGAAAGTTCCGTGAAAGAACTGGGCAGCCCAAAATACCACAAGAATCTGACTCCAAAACATGCAACCGAACTACTCTACAGAGGGATCAGGATGAAACTCAGAACCCCCCGGTAGAAAACTACCGGGGGGTTGAAATGGTGCCGCACTTAACGGCGTGCTGGTGTTTTTTAGGACGGTGATTCAATCACCTCAAGGTCACCTACATTAGGCATTGTTTTCATGGTATCTTTCCCTGGCTTGACTACATCCCAATCCATTTCTGCAAATTTGGGCGTAGGGATTGATTTAATGCTGTCATCAAATTCAATTTCAACTCGCTTCCGGTCCATTTCTATCAGCATGCCGTCAATGGTTCCGGTTGCGGTTCCAAACCTTAGCACAGCTCCCTTGGAAATCCGGAATGATCCGGACACCATATTAAAAGCCACGATCGACTTCACAAAGTTGTGGAGCAGTGCTCCGATGTAGGCAGCAATAATAGCTGCCAGGATGGTGATGAAAACACAAAAAGCCCCTAATCGGGATAGCGGGAAGACAGGGTCAGGTCTTGAAATATAAGATTTATGGGTTAAAAAGTAATAATTCAAGACCCCATGCCTTATGTCAGGGTTGCCCGGTAAGACAAAGAAACATCGGATTAATCGGGATAGGACTCCCCATCACTGAGGAGTCCTTCACACTAATTTTAGAATGGGGATGAAAGGCCCCTGACCAACCCGATCAATATACGGAGAACGCGTGAAAAAAAACGGTAAACACTATTGCTCTTTTTGTGGGAAGGGGGAGGATGAAGTCTCTATAATATTTGATGGCCCTGACAATCATGATATCTGTGATGAATGTATTGATTCATGTGTAAGCATTATGTATGAAAAAGGCTATACCCTTCCGTTTGTTGACAGACAACTTAGCCAATATTTGGCAAATTTAATAGAAGATATACAACTA
>QKDP01000246.1 GCA_003252055.1 Desulfobacter postgatei
AGGTTGTTGATAAGCGCATCTCCCTGCGCATTATACCCGGCCATGCGGATTTCTCTTCTCATCATATTGATGGCGGTCCGGGAGTTCTGCTCCATTTCAAGCACATTATCCTCTACCGAATAGGCATGATTCTGTACGATAAAAAAACTATACACCAGGGCGGTCACAATGGAGGAGATAACAAGGGCCACCATAAGTTCAACAAGGGTAAATCCATTGTTTTTCATCATGTTGAGTCTTAACTTCTGATTCATTTTGAAGTCCCGATAATTTATTAAATTACGTTATGTTTTGTTGTGCCTGTCAGGGCATGGAAGTTACTCGGTGATGATCGTCTTAAGGGCTATTTTCCTGGCCCTGTACTTTGACCAGGAAACCTCAACTTCAATTGTCTTATAATTCGGGTTGGTATTTGTGGTGACGCTTACACTTCGATCAAAGATACCGTTACCGGAAACCCCTTTTTCATCCAGATCGTTATCACTGCTGTCTGTGATTGATCCATAATTCGTTGTTTTCAAGTCATCCAGTTTGTTTTGGGCCAGATTGACCGCTGTGGTCAGGTTTTTACTCATATTATTGGCCTTGATGACCATTATGGTCGTTGCGTTAACAGCCAAAATACCGATGGAAAATACAGCCACTGCAATCATAATTTCCAGCAGTGTAAACCCCTGTTGTTCAATTTTATTCCACATCGAACACCTTTTATTATTCTGTGTGTATTCTGCCGACAATGGATGATGTAATTTCTTTGGTATCGCCTTTTGAATTCCGGAGACTGATGGTTGTAGCCGTCATGGTGCCGGTGGGCTTAAACACCACTGAATCGGAGGCGGAAGAAACGGAAACAATATCAATATTGTCATCCGCAATGTCTGTCACTGTTTTTTCAAGGGTCCATGATGTTGAGGCACTTGATTTGTCTCCTTTTTTTACATCATAGGTCTCTGAGCCAACGGCAAATTCAATTTTATACTCTCTGTTTAAGGAAGCAGCGAGCCCCCTGGCCTGATGCATGTCCGTCATGATCGTTCTGGCCGCTCCCCTGAGCTGATATATCGTAAGGAGTGTCATTATATTTGGCAGAGCGACTGCAACCAATATGGTAATTATCGCAATGACAGTATTCATTTCCATCAGCGTGAAGCCTTTATCGTTTACCTGAGAAAACATTGGCTTTCATCCTTAGCGTAATTATATTTAATCATTATAATTTTATTTAAGCATTTGATCTTCCGATTATCTTTAATTTTATGGGTTATAATTTTGGCAGCATTTTTTATGCCGGAACAACATAGGGGGTGTTCATCAGCATGTGCCGGGACAGGGCAATCCCATGTAAAAATACGGTTAATCTTCAATAATCTTTATTTTTTAATTTACCACGAAGATCACGAAGACCACGAAGGGCTAATATCTTCGGGTTCTTCATGTTAAATTACATGCGATTGCCTGTGTGCCGGGGGGAAATCCATTGACAGAATCTTGCGAATCAAGTATTTGATATTTCAGTTAATCACGGGGGTGCTTTTGTAAAAGCTGAGAGAAGGTGGTTCAAAACTTCAACCCTTGGAACCTGATCCGGTTCGTACCGGCGTAGGAAACGTGGTTGAAGCTTTGGTATAGAGCTTGTCTGTCATTTTCCGGCCTCACCGTTTCAGTTTCCCCGCCACAGAAATAAATATAGACAGGAGATGTACACATGTCACAGTCATATACGACTCAGATGGATGCAGCCAGGAAAGGCATTCTCACCCCACAGATGGAACAGGTGCTCGCCAATGAACCTATTTCAAAACAGGATCTCATGGAGGGCATTGCCCAGGGCCGAATTGCTGTCCCTGCCAATAAAAATCATTTAAACCTGAAAGCCGCAGGCGTGGGAAAAGGGCTTAAAACCAAAATTAACGTTAATCTGGGCGTATCCAAAGATGTCTGCTGTTTTGATTCGGAAATCCGGAAGGCGCAGTTGGCTATAGATTACCAGGCAGACGCCGTCATGGACCTGAGTGTATCCGGCGAGACTGAAAAATTTCGAAAGCGTCTGGTGGAACAAATCCCTGTGATGATCGGCACGGTGCCCATTTATGACACCTTAACCCGTACCGGAAAGCCCACACAGGAGATAACCCTGGAAGACTGGTTTGAAACCGTCGAGATCCATGCGGCCAACGGGATTGATTTCATTACCATCCATGCCGGACTCAACCAAAAATGCGCCCAAAGCATCAAAGCCAACCGCCGGTTATGCGGAATTGTCAGCCGGGGTGGGTCTATCCTGTTCGAATGGATGGAAAAAACCGGCAATGAAAATCCCTTTTATGAACACTTTGACCGGCTCCTGGACATCTGCCAGGCCCATGATGTCTGCATCAGCCTGGGAGACGGACTCAGACCGGGCGCCATAAAGGATTCAACTGACGCCCCCCAGATTGAGGAGCTGATCACCCTGGGAGAACTGACCAAGCGGGCCTGGGAAAAAAACGTACAAGTCATGATTGAAGGGCCCGGCCATGTGCCGCTGCATGAGATAGAAATGAACATGAAACTGCAAAAAAAGCTTTGCCACAATGCCCCGTTTTATGTGCTTGGCCCTCTGGTTACCGACATTGCCCCCGGCTACGACCATATCACCTCAGCCATCGGCGGTGCCCTGGCCGCCATGCATGGTGCCGACTTTTTGTGCTACGTCACCCCGGCTGAACATCTGCGGCTGCCAACTGCAGACGATGTTAAAGAAGGTATTATGGCATCCCGGATCGCCGCCCATGCCGGAGATTTGGCCAAGGGGCTTAAAGGTGCCGAGGTTATCGACCATAAAATGAGCAAAGCCCGGGGTGCGCTGGACTGGGAGGGTCAGTTTGACTGTGCCCTTGACCCGGAAAAGGCAAGGGAATACCGCAAATCGTCCCAGCCTGAGGAAAAAGAGGTCTGTACCATGTGCGGTGACTTTTGCGCGGTGAAACGTACGGCGAATCTGCTTAAATAGTGTCTAAGTAGCGGCATGGATCCTGACAAGGCGCATGACTGTTTTATATTCATGCGTCAGTCTTCAAGTTAATGACGTTGAATTGACATTTAAGGGGATTCGTTTTAGAACAGAAATTGATAACAAATCTGTTGCTATTTATCATGATTTTGAGGATGTGCTGGTGCCCGAGGAATTGACAGGTGAAATCGGCATCGCCCCGGCCTTGGGCGGCCTTTCCCAAAACCCACAAACGATGCGGCCTGCTGATGACATTGAATGGTAAACATATTTTTTTAGGTGTGACCGGCGGTATTGCCGCTTATAAATGCGTTGAACTGCTCCGGCTTTTCAAAAAGGCCGGGGCCGATGTGGTCGTGGCCATGACCCGGGCAGCCACCCAGTTTGTGGGGCCTGCCACCTTTGAGGTGCTTTCGGAAAATCCGGTGCTCCTGGATTTGTGGGAAGGACCCGGCTCCGGGGTTGCCCACATTGAAGTGGCGTCAAAGTCGGATCTTGCGGTCATCGCGCCTGCCACGGCCAATTGCATCGGCAAGCTGGCCCACGGCATTGCCGACGATGCGTTGACCACCACCATGCTGGCCATGACCTGCCCTGTTTTGATCTGCCCGTCCATGAATACGGACATGTACCAGAATATAAGGGTGCAGAAAAACCTGGACCTGCTGGAAGAGTCCGGCATTCACATCCTGGATCCGGATTCCGGGGCGCTTGCCTGTAAAACCGCAGGTGCCGGGCGCCTGCCTGAGCCCTGGTTTATTTTTGACCGGGCCTGTGCGCTTTTTTATAGAAAAGATTTGAAAACAAAAACCGTTCTGGTTTCTGCCGGCCCAACGGTTGAGCCCATTGATCCGGTGCGGTTTATAAGCAACCACTCCTCGGGTAAAATGGGGTATGCCGTTGCCGGGGCTGCGGAAAAAAGAGGTGCCAAGGTCATCCTTGTGTCCGGTCCCGTCAGCCTTGATCCCCCTGTGGGCGTGGATCGAATATCCGTGGGGTCCTGCGACCAGATGTATGATGCCATGCTTGGAGCTTTGGACCAGGCAGATATCATTATTAAAGTAGCGGCTGTGGGTGATTTCAAACCTGTGTCTGCCCAGGCCCATAAAATCAAAAAAACCGGAGAGCAAGGGTCAGTCACCCTTGAACTGATCCAGAATAAGGATATTTTAAAGGCCATTGGGCTCAAAAAGAGGAAAAACCAGTATCTGGTCGGCTTTGCTGCAGAGACCCGTGATCTTGAAACCTATGCAAAGGGCAAGATGGAAAAAAAACACCTGGACATGATTGCAGCCAATATTGTGGGCAAAAGCGGTTCCGGATTCAAGGCAGACACCAATAAAGTCAAACTGTTCACCCGGGACGGCCGGGTCACGGATCTGCCTTTGATGCCAAAGGAGGAGGTGGCCCACGCCATTTTGGATGCTGTTGTCCAGGCAATCTCTTGAACCCATGGATATTTTCAACGGCAATGCCGCTCAAAATTCAGACTGCGGCCATGGGGTTGTCCAGGCCCTCAATGCGTTAAGTCAGTTTCTGAAGTTTCAAAAAAGTTTGGGCAACCTGTCCATGGTCCTGGGCCGGGATGCCTTTCACATCCTTGACACATGGGGCACCCCGTCATGGCCGCCGCCGCCCTTTGCCGCCCAGGGGCCTGAGGATGCGCGCATCGTTCTGGTGGACAGTGAGGGAACCTTTTTCAAGGGGCAGCCCGGCAGCCTTTTGGTAAAAATGCTTTCAGCCATGCATCTTACACCTTCAGAGGTGTATATCTGCAATGCGGCAGACAATGCCTTGCTTACCCGCCACATCCTAACGCACAAACCTTTGGCCGTAGTGGCATTCGGAGAAAAAGCCTGCCGGATGATGAAAGGCACGGATGACCCCCTGGCAAAAACCCGGGGGCATTTTTTTCAATACCACGGGGTGCCGGTCATGGCCACCCATCATCCTTCTGTGCTTGTGAAAAAACCTGCCCTGAAACGCCAAACCTGGGACGATCTCAAACAGGTCATGGCCTGTACAGGACTGGACCACCATGATTCTTGATGACTACCTGAGCATCCTGGAAGCTGAAAAAGGGTATTCCGTCCATACACTTCGGGCCTATTTTACCGATATAAAAAGCTTTATCCTTTTTTATCTGGATGCCTGCAAGTGCAAGGATGAAAACTGGCAACAGGCCTTTGAAAAAAGGGTCCAGCAGGTGGACAAGATGATCGTGCGCAGATATCTTGCAGCCCAGACAGCTTTGAAAAAAAGTAAAAAAACCCTTTCAAGGCGTCTGTCCGCCTTAAAATCTTTTTTTGATTACCTGGTCAGATCCGGGCTGATCGGGTTGAATCCTGCTGATACCATCCCCTCTCCAAAACTTGAGAAAACCCTTCCCAAGGCCATGGGTATTGACGATATTTTCAGGCTGTTGGACACCATGAAAAAAGATACCTGGATGGACCGGCGTAATCTTGCCATGTTTGAGACCTTTTATTCCACGGGCATGCGGATCGGCGAGCTTCACATGCTCAATATCCAGGATATTGATTTTCATGCCGGGCTGATCCGGGTCCTGGGCAAGGGAAACAAGGCGCGCATCATGCCCGTGGGCAGGCGCGCCCTTGATGCCGTTCAAACCTACCGGGCCGATCTCAAGGAAAATTTTCCAGCGGTATTTCTAAATAAAGATTTTGGAAGGCTTGGCAGGCGGTCCATCCGGCGCATTCTTGATAAGGTGGTCATGGAATGCGGTTTAGGCTTGAAAATATCACCCCACACCCTGCGGCATACCTTTGCCACCCATATGCTGGATTCCGGCGCAGATCTTCGGGGTATCCAGGAAATTCTAGGCCATGTCAGCCTGTCCACCACCCAGGTGTATACCCATGTGAGCATGGATCACCTGATGGCCGTCTACGACAAAGCCCATCCCCGAAAGTAACCCTTTTATAAAATGACATAAAAAAATCAGACTGTTTGCCGATTTTATGGCGAACAGAATCAGGAGATAACGATATATGGATAATCAACAATTTCACGGCACCACAATTCTTGCCGTTAGAACCAGTGACGTGGTCGTGGTTGCCGGTGACGGACAGGTCACCTTAGGCAATGTCGTAACAAAACACAAAGCCCGGAAGGTCAGACGGATTTATAACAACCGGATTATTACCGGCTTTGCTGGGGCCACGGCCGATGCCCTGACTCTGGCTGAAAAGCTTGAGGAAAAACTGGATCAGTACAGCGGCAGCCTGACCCGGGCCTGTGTGGAACTTGCCAGGGAGTGGCGTACGGACAAATATCTTCGGCGTCTTGAGGCCATGATGATTGCAGCGGATAAAGAAAACCTGTATCTTCTATCAGGTAACGGGGATGTGATTGAACCGGATGAAGGTGTCATCAGCATCGGGTCCGGGAGCACCGCTGCCCAGGCCGCAGCCGTGGCCCTGATTGAAAATACGGATCTTTTACCTGTGCAGATTGTGGAAAAGGCCATGAAAATTGCCGCAGATATCTGTATATATACCAATTACCATGTAACAATAGAAACCATAGAATGAAACCATTGGAAATGATTGAATGAAGGATTTAAAACCCCATCAGATTGTAACGGAACTGGATAAGTATATTATCGGCCAGAATGACGCCAAAAAATCAGTGGCTGTGGCGTTAAGAAACCGATGGCGCAGAATGCAGCTGGAACCGGACCTCCAGGAAGAGATTGCACCTAAAAATATCATCCTCATCGGCCCCACAGGGGTTGGCAAA